>CALMLJ010000047.1 GCA_937868025.1 uncultured Acidimicrobiaceae bacterium | reverse complement strand
GACCGAGCCGCACCTTGAACTCGTGCAGCACCGTGTCGGCCAGCACGGCTTCCATCTCGTCGGGCGACGCTGCGGCGAGGTCGGCGCCGTGCCACTCGGTGTGCGGCAGCTCGTCCACGCCCTGCGACGCCGCGACCTCCGCCGCGACCCTGCGGCCCTCCTCCATCGATTCGCCCACGCCGGCGAACAGGTCCGAGAACGTCGCGAGCATGAAGTAGGTCATGTCCTGCTGCATCTTCTCGACCTCGGCCCTCTTCTCGGGATGCTCACGGATGAGTGACCCGATGCGGTTCTCGCCGAAGCCCACGTGGCGCCGCTCATCGGCGATCGTGCCTGCGAGCGTGTGGGCGAACTTGGGGTTGAGGTCGTTCGACGCCGCCTGCAGGAGCTCGAACACCGTGAACGCCATACCCTCGAGCACGATGTTCTGGCCGACGACGCCCGACACGAAATCGCCCGCGGCGACCTTCTCCAACAGGACCTCGGCGAACTTCACGAGGTTCGGGTTGGCGTAGCGGTCGATCGTCGACTCGAGGTCGTCCTTCTTCACGCCGAGGTCGTAGAGGCGCTGGGTGAAGATCTCGACGTGTCGGGCCTCGTCGAGCGTCTGCGTGGCGAGGAACCGCTTGCTCGCGAAGTCGGGAGCCGAGTTCACGAGCCCCGACGAGGCGGCGAGTGCGCAGCGTTCCCCCACGACGAGCTGCACGGTCGTCGCGATCGCGTCCTCGCGCAGCACGTCGTTGGACAGCAACTCGTCCGGCTCGCGTTCGCCCTGCTCGTGGCCGTAGACCGTGTCCTCGAGGTACCCCTGTGGGCACATCTCCAGCCAGCGTTGGATGGTGAACTGCGACAGGAAATCGGACATATGGGCCTCCAGACGGCGATGTCCGGTGAGCGTCGCGCCGCGGTCCTCCACCCCAGTAGGGACGTAGGTCCCGAACCTTGCAGTGTGCCCGTCACACCTCCGAGGCCGAGGCGTGACGGGCCGTCGGTCAGTGGAACGTGACCTCGACCGGGCTCGCCGACTGCACCGGCGTCGCCACCCCGAGTTGCCCGGCGCTGTTGAGGCCCCAGCACCAGACGTGGGTGTCGGGGGTCACAGAACACACGAACGTCTCGCCGACGGCGATCTGCGTCGGCTGTGCCGGGAGGCCGATGACCGGTGCAGGGATGCTGGCCCCCGTCGGTGGAACGACCGTGAACGTGCCGTTCCCGAGCTGGCCCTCGATGTTGTCGCCCCAGCACCGCGCCGGCCCGGTGACACACACGGTCCGCGCTCCGACCGACAGGCCGGTGGCCGACGTGATGCTGGTCGCCACGGGGACCAGTGAGTCGACGTAGGAGTTGTTGCCCAACTGACCGTGGACGTTCCGCCCCCAACACGTCACCAGACCGGTGTTCTCGGCGCAGGCGAACTCCGCCCCGACCCCGATCGCTGTCGCGGTGACGGGCGGGGTGGGCGCCGTCGGGTACAGCGAATCGCCCGTGGTCCCGTTGCCGAGCTGGCCCACGCTGTTGGCGCCCCAACACATCACGCTGTCGGGCGAGGTCGTCGCGCAGGTGGAGGCCCGTCCGGCCGCGATCCTCGACACACCTGACAGCGGAGTGCCCGCCGCCGGCGGCGGGGCGCTGACCGAGACCGGCCGAGGCTCGGACTCGAACGTCGACCCGCTGCCGTTGCCGAGCTGGCCGTTCGAGTTCTGCCCCCAACACCAGGCGGTGTTGTCGAGCCGGACCGCACACGTGTGGTTCGAGCCGGCGGAGACCTGGACGATGCCGATGAGGTCGGCAACGAACGACGGCGAACCCGACGGGGTCGTGTCGCCGATCTGTCGGCCGAGCTGTCCGTAGATACCGAACCCCCAGCACTTGATCCGACCCGTGGTGAGCAGCGCGCAGGTGTGGAACCGCCCTGCGGAGATCTCGGTCACGCCGGTCAACCCGGGCACCTGCACCGGTGTGCTCGAGTCGATCGCACTGTTGTTCCCGAGCTGCCCTGCACTGTTGCTTCCCCAACATGCGACGGTCGCGTCGGACAGCACCGCACACGCGTGTGCGTAGCCTGCGCTCACGCTCTGGACTCCGCTGAGCGGGGTTCCCGACGGTGGGATCGACGTGCTCGTCGGCGCCGCGGTGGTGGTCGTGGTCGACGTCCCACCCCCCGGGCTGGTCGTCGTCGTGCCGCCCGCGCCCGGCCCCGACTCGGGTGTGCACCCGAGCGTGATGAGCCCGATGGCCACGACCGCACCCACCCGTCGAACAGTTCTGGTCATCTCGCTGTACCTCCGTCGATCGCGTCCACGCCTCGGGAGCAACCTACGAACGCGTCGAAGTGGCCACCATGGAACCGGCCCCATCCGGGGCATGGAATCTGCCGTGTTCGGCGGTCGACGCGTCAGCCGACGTCGAGGAACTGGACGGGAGGCGTGGAGGCCACGCACGCGTCGACCTCGCCGGTGGCCGGGCGGGATTCCGGTCGCTCCAGCCACGACCGCCAGATTCCCGCGAGGCACGACGGCGCCTCGAACATCGGCGCGAACCCCAGCGTGGGGAATCGGAAGATGATCGCCCGGTCGAGCCCACGGGCGATCGCGTCGACGGCTGTGGGGTTGGTCGCCGTCGACAGCGTGCCGACCACGATCGTGGTGGGGACGGCCGACACCACCGGCGATCGGAAGTGGACCGAGGCGGGAGGCACGTTCCACGCCGCGCAGGACTCGCTCACCAGGCGGAACCGGCCCGAGCGGAACGGGGCGTACCGTTCGATCAGGTCGCCGTCGATGGGCTTGTCATTGGGGGCGATGCGGCTACAGATGTCGGAGAGGTCGGCACCGATCGGCACGTCCGGATTGGTGTCGCTCTTCTCGTAGGCGTTCCCGGAGGCGCCCGCCGCGGCATCACCGGTCAGGACGAGGTGGAGATAGGGGATCAGTGGCGTCGATCCCACCGCCACCTCGAGGGCGCTGGCGCCCCGGTCGCCGTCGATGACGATCTCGAGCGGCCGACCGTCGGGAAGCGTGCTGACCTGAAGGGACGGGGTCGCCTGGAACTGCGCGTAGAGCTGGTTCCATCTGCCGACGGGGTCCGGCAGGACGGAGTTGCACCGCTCATCGGCAGCGCACAGGGAGGCATATGCCTGGAACGCGGTGCGGAACGACGTGACGAGCTGGCCCGACGACATGTCCGGAGCCTCGGGATTCACGAGCGTCGCCGTCCGCAACAGGCTCGGATGGTCGCGCATGAGACCGTACGCGGCAGGGGTTTGATCCGTCCCGGCGATCAGGTCGATGGGAGGAAGGTCGAGCGCCACGATTGCGTCCTGGACGTCGGCCGCCATGTCCGCATTTCCGAACCGGGCCACATCGATGCCGTCCTCGGTCCAACGATTGCGGCATTGGCGCAATGCCCCGACGTGCGCCGAGACGTTCGCGTTGCCGTACAACGGCTCGAGCAGGTGCGCGAGCCCGGCCTCGGTGACCTCGGGGCACGTGAGGGTCGGTGTTCCGACACGGCCGCGCGCCCCGAGTCGGATGTGCCGACCGAGCATCCGCGTGGCCGACTGCTCGGCGTTCACCGCGCGGCCGAGCTCGAGTGCCACCCGCTCCGTGTCGTCGGCGATCGGGGCCCACACGTCGACGGGCACCTCGATCCAGCGACCCGACGGCTTGCTCCGGTCCATTGGGACGTTCAACACCCCGCAGGTGTGTGACGGGTCGTCGGCGTCGGGCTCACACGTTCGGGCCTCGAACGTCGGCCGGTACGCGGGTTCATCGGTGGACGGGCGTCGGGCCGCGGGATCGTCGTCGCCGTCGGCGGCGGCGAACGCCAATGCTCCGGCGACGATGGCCACGACGGCGAGCACGCCGGCCGCGATGATCCAGCGGCTGCGAGAACGCCCACTCACCGGTGTCACCGGAGGAAGCGACGCCGTTGCTGCGCCGTCGGCGACAGGGCCGTCGGGCTCACCCGCCGGATGCGGCGGCGCCGCCTCGATGAGCAGCGCGATCACGGGCTCGGGGATGCCCTTCAATTGCCGCGCCCCCGCGGTGACGTACCTCACCTGGCCCCGCGAGCCCAGGATCGTACGGACGACCTCGGTCGCGAGGGTCGTGCCGGGCTCGGCGACCGAGCACAGCCGGGACGCCTCGGTGACGGCCCGCCCGTACCAGTCGCCTGCGTCGAACCTGACCTCGCCGACGCTGAGACCGACCCGGAGGCGCGGCGGGTCGGCCACATCGAGGTCCGCGACCTCGATGTGGAGCTCGAGCGCCGTCTCGACGGCGTCGAGGGTTCGCCGTTCGAACACGGCCATGAGCCCGTCGCCCAAGGTCTTGACCACCACACCGTCATGTCGCTCGACGACCGCACGACAACGGATGAGGAACTCCCGGACGAACTCGTCGGCAGAGTCGTCGCCGAGGTCGGAGAACCGAGCCGTCGATCCGACGAGGTCGCAGAAGAGGATCGATGCCGTCGTTGTGTCAGCCACAGATCCAAACCCCTTCGCCGGGCACGGGCGCGCCCGGGTCAGTCGACGTACACACACAAGAGGGCGAGCCAGCCCTCGCTGCGGCTAAACGTACCTGTCCCCATCCCCCGAATGTCAATGGAAGGCGACAGATAGCGCGGCTGTGCTGGCGTCTGAATATGGAGAATTCCACGTTCGTGTGTGGTGGTGGCAGCGGTAGCCCGTCCCGCACGCGAGCAGTGTTCGATCCATGCATGGTGGCGGGGTTCTCCGAGGTCGCTCATTCCGGGTTGGTTCGGCTCGTCCGAGGTTGGCGGCCTTGGCATTGGTCGGCGTGTTCGTCCTCGCCGGCTGCCCGCCCGTGGTGTCGGGAACGGGCGTGCCGGTGGTGTCGGGCGTGTCGGTCGAGGACGTCACGTCGTCGGGCGCGACCATCCGGTTCGCGGTCGACTGGCAGGGGTCGACGCCGGGTCCGTGTTCGGTGTCGCTGAACGGCGCAGTGGCGGTGACGGGCCCGTGCTCGTCGATCGTCCTGACGGGACTGGTGGCGGAATCGGGGTACATGGGCACGGTGACGGCGACGTCGGTCGAGGGTGCTTCCGGATCGGCGCCGGTGGTCCTCACGACGCTGGCGCCGAACCGGCCCGTCGTGTCGGGCGTGGGGTTCGTCCCCGGTTCGACCGATGTGACGGCGTCGTTCAGCGTGGACTGGTTGGGGTTCGAGCCGGGATCGTGCGAGTTGACGGTGGATGGCGTCGGCTCCACGTCGGGCGGATGCGAATCCCTGAGCCTCGCCGGGCTCGCGCCCGGGACGGTCTACCTCGGATCGGTCACCGCCGCGGCGGCGACGGGAGAGCGTGGCGTGTGGCCGTCGACGGAGTTCCGTACGCAGGGACCGGTCGGTGTCACGCCCGTGACGATGGTGTTGTCGTCCTCGGCGAATCCGTCGGTGGCCGGGGAGGGGTTTGCGTTCCGTGTCGAGTTGTCCGGCGATGCCGGCGTGCCGACCGGGACGGTGTCGATCGACGTCGACAACAACACGGTCGGCACGAGCGAGGTCGTCGAAGGAGCGGCAGTCGTCTGGCCGTTGTCATTGCCCGTTGGGTCGCACGTCGTCGCGGCCCGCTACCACGGCGACGTGACGTATCGGACGGCCACGTCGAACGTCGTGACCCAAGTGGTGAATCCCGGTGGGAGTGTGACGACGGTGTCGGCGTCGCCCGATCCGGCGGTGACGAACGCAGAGGTGGCCGTGCGCGCCAGCGTGGTGCCGGCGGCTCCGGCGGCGGGTCCGATCTCGGGTGTGGTGACCTTTGCCGACAACGGCGTCGAGATCGCCGAGGTCACGGTCGACGCCGGGGGCGCCACTCTCAAGCGGCGGTTCGCCGCGGGGACCCACGAGATCACGGCGACCTACGGCGGTGACGGTTCGTTCGGGCCGTCGACCGGCACCGCGAACCTCTCGGTGACCACGCGGCCGACGGCAAAGGTGTGGATCTGGGGTGAGAACCAGTTCGGCACGGTCGGCGACGGCACGACGACCGGTCACCTCGAACCCATCCAGAAGGCGACCCCGGCGGTGGATGCCGTGCCGGGGGAGTGGGCCGTGACGGCGTTGGGTTCGACGGGCAACGTGTCGGCGATCGACGCGGACGGCGCCCTGTGGGGATGGGGATTCAACGGGTACGGGGCGCTCGGGGACGGCACGCAGACCAGCCACCCGTCGCCCACGCGCGTCGGCACCGATACCGACTGGCTGCAGCTCTCGGCCGCATCGCACACGGTTGCGCTGAAGGCCGACGGCTCGTTGTGGGGGTGGGGGCTGAACCTCGGCGACTACGTCGCCCCTGGTCCGGGAGACAGCGCGTTCCTGTTGTCGCCGACTCGCATCGGCTCCGACACCGACTGGGTGTCGGTGTATGCCGCCTACCTTGCGACGTTCGCCGTGAAGGCCGACGGGTCGTTGTGGGCGTGGGGCTACAACGGGTCGGGCCAGCTCGGCGATGGCACCGACACGACACGACTGACCCCGACCCGCATCGGCACGGCGACCGATTGGACCGGCGCGCAGTTCTCGGGGTCGTCGGGTCACGTGGCGGTGATCAAGGCGGACGGCTCGCTGTGGACGTGGGGCGACAACGAGCACGGCCAGTTGGGCGACGGCACCCGGGTCGATCGACTCGTCCCGACACGTCTCGGCACCGACCGTTGGATCTCGGTCTCCGCAGACCGGCACACGCTTGCCGTCCGGGCCGACGGCACGTTGTGGTCGTGGGGCTGGAACTACAAGGGACAGCTGGGCGACGGCACCCTCGGCGGCACGTTCGGTGACCGACCCACACCGGCGCAGATCGGGAACGCCACGAACTGGGCGCAGGTCGCCGCCGGCAACAGCACCAGTCACGCCGTGCGTGCCGACGGGACGCTGTGGGGGTGGGGCGCGAGCGACTACGGCGAGCTCGGGGACGGCACGGCGACGAACGGTTCACCCGACCCGACACCGCAGACCACCCCGGTGCGGATCGGGCTGACGCGGCGATGGGACGTCGTCGAGGCCCGCGGCTCACAGAACACGATGGCCGGCTCGCACGTGGCACTCCCCCCGACCACGACGACCGTCACGTCCAGTCGCAATCCCGCATTCACGCTCGAGACCGTCACGTTCCGGGCCACGGTCGCGCCGGTCGCGCCCGCGACCGGCACGCCGTCGGGCACCGTCACGTTCTACGACGGGGCGACCGTGCTGGGCACGGGGCAGCTGTCGGGCGGCGTTGCGACGTTCAGCACGCAGTGGCTCCCGATCGGACCCCACGACATCACCGCCCACTACCAGGGCGACTTCGCGTTCCAGCCGTCCTACGGCAGCGTGTTCCAGACGATTCGGCTGCGCCGCACGGCGACCGTGGTCACCGCGACCGACCCGCCGTCGTACCGGCACGTGAACGTGACGTTCACGGCGACGGTCACCGCGTCGTCGCCGGCGACGGGTACCCCCACCGGCACGGTGGTGTTCACGGACGGGCCGGCCACCCTGGCATCGGTTCCGCTCACCAACGGCACTGCGAGCTACACGACCAACACC
>CALMLJ010000046.1 GCA_937868025.1 uncultured Acidimicrobiaceae bacterium | reverse complement strand
GTCGACGGGATGCCGTGCGCCGCCTCGTCGTTGATGCTGATGCACGTCGACCCGGGGAACCGGTACGCGAGTCGGGGCGCCGACCGGGCGCCGTGGCGGCGCATGACCGATCGACCGATCGCATCGAGCTCCCCCGTGCTGATGCCGGGCACAACGGCCGCGACCATCGCGTCACGGGCCTCGGCAACCACCGCCCCGCTGCGCTGCAGTCCTGCGAGGTCGTCGTCGTTGTCGATCGTCATGGCGGCGAGGCTACCGGTCGGGGTCATCCCCCAGGGCTGGCGCGACGGCGATGCGGCGCTTGCCCTCGGCCTTGGCGCGGTAGAGCGCCTCGTCGGCACGCGCGAGGAGTCGGGACCGTTCGTCGGGCCGTTCCGCTGCGGCGATGCCGACGCTGACTCCGACCTTCACCGGCTCTCCACCGATGCGGACGGGCCGCGCGACCGCCCGCGAGATACGTCGAGCGATCTCCGCAGCCTGGTCCCGATCGACGCCGGGGCAGATGACGGCGAACTCGTCGCCACCGAGCCGGGCGACAACATCGATGTCTCGGACGGCGCGACTGATGCGCTCGGCCGCACGCACGAGGACGCGGTCGCCGCTCTCGTGGCCGAACCGGTCGTTGACCGGCTTGAAGTCGTCGAGATCGAGATAGAGCAGCGCGCACGGCCCGTCGGTCGCACCGAGGGCGGCCGCGAATCCCGACCGGTTGTGGACCCGCGTGAGCGAATCGTGGCTCGCGTCCCAACGCAGCATCGACTTGTACCGATGATCGACGAGGGCCAGGGTCGCCAACCGGATCGCGGGATGGTCCGCCTGCTTCAGCACCAGGTCGAACTCGACCTCACCCCAGATCGCCATGACGCCGAGGACGTCGCGCCCCTCCGGTGCGAGGACCGGCGCCGTCCACAGCACCGCGTACTCGGCGAACAGCTCCGCCGCCTGTTCGGGCGTTGCGCTGCTGCGGCTCAGTTGCTGCGCCGCCCTCGTCGACCGCGTCGTCTCCACCATCGTCGTCGGCGGCTCCGGAAGCGGCGCCGAGTCGGGCGCGACCTCGATCCGGGTCTCACCCTCGGGCCACCAGATCACCTGACAACGCTGCCCGGCGCCGGTCCGTTCGGCGTACCGAGCGACGACCGGCAGCACCCGCTCGATCGCGGCGTTCCGACTCATCAGGTCGATCGCCAGTTCCATGTCGGACCGATCGACCACCTGCTGACAGATGCCGAACAACCCACCGATCTCGGGGTCGGCGAGATGGTTCACCAGGGTGACCTGCACCTGCACCCAGGTCCCGTCGAGGTGCTGGAGTCGCACCGTCACCGGGTCGACCATCGTCGCTCGGTCGAGCTGCGAGTACGCCTCGGCGTTGGTGGTGTGATGCATGATCCCGAGCAGCGCCAGCTCGACGTCATCAGGATGGATCAGTCCGATCACGTTGCGGCCGACGACATCGGGCCACCCCAACACCGACGACACCGTTTCCGACGCCCACTTCACCGTCAACGCGCCATCCACCAGGACCGCGAAATGCCCGTTGCTCCGGGAGACCGCACGGGCAACCCGGACCAACAGCTCGTCGCGGCCGACGTCATCCGAAGCCGATCCCGCCACCATCCCCCCAGCATCGGCACCGGCGCACCCACTCCTGAGAACGTCGCGGCCCGGAGGAGTTCGCGGACCTCGCCGATACCCTGATCTCGCCGGCCCGACAGGCCGACGATGCGTACCTGGGAGGGTCGAGGAATGTTGCGTCGAACGCTCATCGTGACGGTCAGCCTCGCGGTCGGACTTCTGTCCGCCTGCGCGCCGGAATGGGGTGGTGGCAGCAGCCCGACCACAACGATCGTGCCACCGTCGATCGGCCAGACCACTCACTTCACCTACGCCGGGCCGAAGGGTTCATGCGACCAGGAGATCGTCCTCGTCGGCGCCCGGATCCGACCCTGCCAGGGGCTGGCGAACACCACGACGAGTGTCATCGTGAACTCGAAGGTGCTCGATCCGTGGTGCACCGACTTCTTCGCCTACTACCCCGTCACGAAGGTGACCGGCGCCGCCCAGCAGGGCAACGCCACCCGGCAGCTCGTCCAGACCGACACCACGCCGGGAACGCCCGCGTTCGACACCGGCTTCGACGTCGCCAACGGCCCGATCATCGTCACGATCACCGAGCTCAGTGTGAACACCGCCGGTGGCCTCGAGTGCGGCTGGTTCGGTTAGACCCCGAACAACCGTTTCGCCGGCGTCCGCCGGTCGATGTGACCGATGAGGCCCTGGTAGGTGCCGTATCCGACGAGTTCCTGCAGCCGCGGCGGGAAGGTCTCCACGAGCTCCGGTCGCAGACCGAGCTGCTGGTTCTCCTGTTGGCGGATCCAACCGGCGCAGTAGTTCATCGCAATCCCGACCCGCCGAGTCTCGGAGCGGTTCGCCCCGCCTCCGTGCCACAGGCTGCCGTGCCACACGAGCACCGAGCCCCGTGACATCTCGGCGGGAATCGAGTCGTAGTGCTGTCCGTACGTCGGCGAACGGTCAGCGAGGTGTGTGCCCGGGATGATGCGCGTCGCCCCGTTCGCCTCCGTGAACTCCGTCAACGCCCACATCGAGTTGCAGACCGTCGGCGGATGCGGCTTGGGCAGCGGGATCATCTGATCGTCGGCGTGGATCGGCTGGGCGATCTCACCGGGTGCGATCGAGACCGACGACAGCGATGACACGAGGCACCCGGCATCGAGCACGCCTTCGACGACCGGGAGAACGACCGGATCGATCGGCACCGACTCCCACATCGAGCCGTGCGCGAGCAGGTTGTAGACCCGGGTGGTGTTGGCCCCCTCGAAACTGTTGCCGGCGGGCCGGATCTCGAGGTCGCGTTCGAGGCGGTCGAGGTCGGCCAGCAGCGCGTCGCACTGCGCCCCGTCCAGCACGCCCTCGATCACGGTGTACCCGTGTTCGGCGATCCGAGCCACGTGGCCCCGGGTCCGTTCCTCGGCCGTCGTCATCATCAGGTCCGAGCCTACGACGGGCTCTGCCGTCGCGCCGGGCCGATCAGCCGACCGACACGGTCGAGCATCCAATGCGGGCCGAGCCGCCGGCGCCGGCATTGTGTGCGATCACACAGACCCGATGGGAACCGGCCGACACCCCGGCGACCCCGATGTCGAAGCCGTGCTGCTCCCCGCGACCGGGGAACGCTGCGGCCAGGTCGGACCGGACGAGCTTCGCGATCGACGTCACCTTGGGGTTGCCGTCCACGTACACGCTCACCCGCACCGACACGTCGACCACCCGGTCGAGGGCCCAGCCCGAGACGTGCAGTTCTCCGGCTCCGGCCACCACGGCATCGACCGAGCCGATCGGTGCGTTGCCCTCGACCTGCGCGGTGCTGAGCGGAGCAACGGGCGCCGCCATGAGGCTGCTGTACGCGTTGACCGCGGCCCCGTCGGGACTGCGGATCTCGAAGTGCAGGTGCGAGCCCGTCGACTCGGCGTTGCCCGAATCGCCCACGTAGCCGATCGGCTCGCCGGGTACGACCTGCTGACCCTGGCGGATGCCATCGACGAACGCCTGCTCGAACACGTTGGCGCCATCGTCGGTGCCCGGCGTGTCGTTGTTGAGGTGGATGTAGACGTACTGCCATCCCTCGGGGTCGGTGATGCGCAGCATGTTGCCCGACAGGCCATCGCTCGAGTGACGCACCATCGTCACCGTCCCCGCCGCTGCGGCAACGGCGACGGTGCCCTTCGGCGCCATCAGATCCTGGCCCTCGTGCGACCGCCCACCGGATCGTCCTGCGCCGAAGGTGTCGCTGTACTTCACCGAGCGTGCGAGCGGGAACACGATGTTGCGCGTGGGCGGCCCGACCGACGTCGACGCCTTGGTCGGCGCGGGCGAGGGCGGCGCACAGGCGGTAAGGGTCGTGATCGCCAATGCGGCGACGGCGAACAGGGACCGAGGCCGGAGGGCCTGAGGCATGGGAGCTCCGTTGGACGTGGGTCGAGCACCCTGCATCGGTTGTCGCCGGCTCCATCCTTGAGCGGAGATACGACTTCTCGCGCACGTTCCCCCGTTCGGTGGAGAGGCAGCGAGTCAGCGAGCCCCGACGGTGAGGAACAGCGACTTGAGATACGCGCCCTGGGCGAACCCGATCGGATGATCGGCCGCGTGGGCCGTCTCCCCGATGACCGTGACGCGGCGACCCGACCGTGCCGCCGCACCGCGCACTGCAGCACGGAACTCGTCGGTGCTCACCCGACTCGAACACGACGACTGCACATACGTTCCGCCGTCCTCGACGAGGTCGAGCCCGAGGTCGGCCAGTCGTCCGTAGGCCTCGATCGCACCGGGTCGATCCGGCTCCTTCTGCGCGAACGACGGCGGGTCCACGACGACGAGGTCGAACCGGCGATGTCGCCCACGGAGGTCGTCCATCACGTCGAAGGCGTCCCCGACGGTTGTGGTGTGCCGGGCTGCGGCGACGGCGGGATTCGTGGCGTTGTGGACGAAGTTCGCCCCGGCGGTCGCGAGCGACCGGCGGCTCAGGTCGACGCTGTTGACGTTGATCGCGCCGCCCGCAGCCGCGTGCAACGAGAACCCGCCGGTGCACGCGAACACATCGAGCACCCGGCACCCCGCGGCGAGGTCACGCACCCGGGCACGGTTCTCGCGCTGGTCGAGGAAGTGACCGGTCTTCTGGCCCCCGATGACGTCCGCCTCGAACCGGAGCCCGTTCTCGAGGAAGTCCACCGGCCGCAACGGCTCCTCGCCGAGCACGACCACGCCGTCACGGAGCCCGGTTCCGCCGCCGGCCTGCACGTTGCGGCTGAGCCGAACGACGATTCGGTCCACGCCCAAGCCGACGAGCGCGGTCGCGTCGACCAGCGCCTCGAGCACCGCGGGCAGGTGGGCGAACCAGGCGGCTGAGTACAGCTTCACGACCACGGTGGATCCGTAGAGGTCGGCGACGAACCCCGACATGGCGTCGTTCTCGCCGTGGACGAGCCGGAAGCCGGTGGTCGCGGGGTCCGCAATGAGGGCCGCCCGGCGGCCCAGCGCCGAGGCCAGTCGCGCCCGCCAGAACGATCCATCGACGGCGCTGGGGCTCCCGGAATGGAGAATCCGCAGTCGGATCGGGGAGCCCGGGTCCCACAGCCCGATGGCGACGAACTCCCTCCGATCGCCGAACACCACCGCAAGGTCACCCGGGGCCCCGTCGTGGCTCACCGACCGGATCGACGACTCGAAGACCCACGGGTGACCACCACGAATATGGCGAAGGGCGTCAGGGGTCACCCTGACCGCCAATCGGCGGGATGACGGTGTCGGAAGGTCGGAAGGAAGGTTCACGGGAACAGCGAAGCTACCGCGCCTCTCTGAAAAACTGCTCAAGGTCGTTTCACAGGCCCGCCGATAGCTTCAACGTGCCTCGATCCTCAACTCTCCGACCGTCTGGCCGACGTAGCCCGTTGCGCCTGCTCGGTGCCCTGGCCGCCCTTCTCGTCGTCATCGGCGCCACGGCGGGCTGCGAGTCGACCGAACAGGAACGAAACGAAGTCATCGCCCTCGTGAACAAGTCGCGTGCGGAGAACGGACTCGGCCAACTCAAGGACGACGTCACGCTCGACATCAAGGCCGACGCCTGGGCGCAGAAGCTCCGCGACGCGTGTTCGCTCTCACACTCCAAGCTGAGCGACGGCGCTCCGAAGCAGTGGCTGAAGCTCGGCGAGAACGTCGGCTACGGCGGCACCATCGCGCAGATCCACGACGCGTACCTCAACTCCCCCGGCCACAAGGCCAACATCATGGACCCGGCCTACACCTCGATGGGTGCTGCCGCGGTCTGGGGTGACTGCGAGGGTCAGCACCGGGTGTTCACCGTCCAGGTCTTCATGAAGTCCTGAGGTCGTGGCTCACGGGACGATGGCGTGGGCACGGACCGTGAACGTGCCCATCCCCTCCAACTTCGGCGGCACAGCCGTGAACGTGAACCCCGAGGGCGGCAGCTGACCGAGGCCGGTCAGATGCTCGACGATCGGGATGCCCGCAGCGAGCAGGATCGAATGCACCGGCCGACGGGAATCGTCGGTGGAGTCGATGTTGAGCGAGTCGATCCCGACGCAGGCCGCTCCGCCCACCACCAGGACGTCCGCCGCGGCGGCGAGCAGGTGCGGGTGCCGCTCGACATAGGCCGGTGTGCCCCACCTACGACTGTGGTCGGTTCTCACGAGCACGGCACGTCCGGCGACGTCGAGACCGTCGAACACCTCCGCTCCGATCGCCGTCGTCCCGACGACGTCGACGACCAACGCGTCGACGCTGGACACCCGAGCGAGGTCGAGCCCACAGAGGTCGTATCCGTCCGCGTAACGGTGGAACGGGACATCGAGGTACGTGCCCGTGTTCGAACACATGGTGATCATGCCGATCTGGAACGTGACCCCTGGGCCGTACACCTCCTCGGCATGAGTGCGGGTCAGGTGATCCCCGATGCGCGGGGTCGGCAGGCCGGGGTAGGTCTCCATCCCATCGGTGATCACGTGACTGAGGTCGACGAAACGCTGCATCGGCGCAGTCTCGCCAGGCGGGCGTGCCTCCGTCGAACGAGTTCCCGCAGGCCCTGACGGTACGATGGCGACGTGAGCACCTCCGCGACGACGAGCCCACCCGCCCTCGACGAGGTGAGCATCCTCGTCATCGACGACGAGCCCGCCCTCACCGAGGTCATGGCCGTGGCCCTTGGCTCGCGGCAGTTCAAGGTGACCGTTGCAACCAACGGGGAACAGGCGCTCGCTGCGGCGACCGTCGACCCGCCCGACATCGTCGTGCTCGACCTGGGCCTGCCTGACATCGACGGCATCGACGTCTGCCGGCAGCTCCGACGCTGGTTCGCCAACCCGATCATCGTGCTGAGCGCCGACGGTGCCGAGTCGCGCAAGGTCGAGGCCCTCGACGCAGGCGCTGACGACTACGTCACCAAGCCGTTCTCGATGCCGGAACTGCTGGCCCGCCTGCGAGTGGCCCTCCGCCATCGCCGCCTCGTGGCATCGGTCGCCGATCCGACGGTCCTCGAGGTGGGTGACGTCACGATCGACACCGGAGCCCACGTCGTCAGCGTCGCCGGGGCACCGCTCGACCTGACGCGCAAGGAGTTCGCCCTCCTCGCCCTCCTCGCCCGGAACCTGGGCAAGGTCATCATTCACCAGAGCGTGCTCAACAGCGTGTGGAGCGGCACACAGCGGGGCACGACCGAGTCCCTCCGGGTCCACGTGACCAACCTGCGACGAAAGCTCGGCACGGGCGCCCTGCGACCGCAGGTGCTCACCGAGCCGGGCGTCGGCTACCGGTTGGTCCTCCCCGACGAGGTGTAGCTCCGCGCGTGCCGGAAATCTGTCCTTAACGTTGGCCTAATGCCGACGTAATGCCGACTTCCTACGTTACGGCGCATGACCACATCACGGCTTCGGCGCTTCAAAGAGAAAGATGCACGCAAGCTGTTCGCGATCTTGCTGAGCGGCAAGATGCTCGGCATCGCGAGCGTGCTCGGAATCATGAAGGGCGCGGCGTGGCTCGTCGGTGGTGATCCAGCCGGCGCATCCACCGTGCAGACCGTGGCCCACAAGGCCGATGACTTCATCAGCCCTGTGAACACCATGTGGGTGCTCGTGGCGGCGTTCCTCGTGTTCTTCATGCAGGCCGGCTTCATGGCCCTCGAGGCCGGGTTCTCCCGATCCCGGGAAACCGTCAACATCCTCATGGAGTGCATCTTCGACACCTGCCTCTGTGGCGTCCTGTACTGGGCGATCGGCTTCGCCTTCCAGTTCGGGCTCGGCAACGGCCTGATCGGGTACAAGTACTTCTTCCTCCTCGACCACGGCGCCACCTACGACTACGGCGGCCTGTTCGACACGAAGGTCGCGTTCCTCGCCTTCTTCCTGTTCCAGTTCGCCTTCGCCGACACCGCGTCGACCATCACCTCGGGCGCCATGGTCGGTCGCACGAGCTTCAAGGGCGACATCCTCTACAGCCTCGCCGTCTCCGGCTTCATCTACCCGATCTTCGGCCACTGGGTCTGGGGTCCGGGCGGCTGGCTCGGCAACACCATGGGCTGGTTCAACGGGCTCTTCTCCAACTCCGACGACTCCATGAAGGCCGTCTTCCGTGACTTTGCCGGTTCCTCGGTCGTCCACATGGTCGGTGGCATCCTCGCTCTCTGCGGCTGCATCGCTCTCGGCCCGAGGCTCGGCCGCAAGTTCAAGCGCGACGGCGGTGGCCCGATGCCTCCCCACGACCTCACGATGGGTGCGATCGGCGCCGTCATCCTGTGGTTCGGCTGGTACGGCTTCAACCCCGGCTCAACGCTGTCTGCAATGGACTTCGAGGGCATCGGCCGAGTCGCCGCAAACACCACACTTGCGGCCTGCGCCGGTGGTCTCGTCGCCGTCCTGTTCCTCTACCCCCGCTCCAAGACCTGGGACATGGGCATCTCGATCAACGGCTTCCTGGGTGGCCTCGTCGCCATCACGGCACCCTGCTACTGGGTGTCGCCCGGCTGGGCGCTCGTCATCGGCGCCATCGCCGGTCTGATCGTCCCGTTGGTCACCGACCTGCTCGAGCACCTTCGCCTCGACGACCCGATCGGCGCCGTGCCGGTCCACCTCGCCTGCGGCATCTGGGGGTGCCTCAGCATCGGGCTCTTCGCCAACGGCCAGTTCCTGCCCGGGCCTGACGGCGCGGATCACAGCAGCGAGATCGAGGGTCTGCTCGCCGGCGGCGGCGGCACCCAGCTCCTCGCCCAGCTCGTCGGTGTGCTCTCCTGCCTCGTGGTCGTCGGTGGCGTCGGGTTCGCCCTCATGAAGGCCATCTCGCTCATCCCCGGCGAATGGGGCCTCCGGGTCAGCAAGAACGGCGAACTCGAAGGTCTCGACCTTCACGAGCACGGCATCACCGCCTACCACATGGAGTTCGGCCAGGGCATGACGTACACCACACCGTCCAACCTCCCCAGCGAGAATCCGATCAAGGAAAAGGTCTGACCCATGCCATCACTCATCACCGCCATCATCAAACCGTTCAAGCTCGAGGAGACGAAGGAGGCGCTCCGCGCCGCCGGTCTCGCCGGGCTCACCGTGAGCGAGGTCCAGGGGTACGGCCGCCAGGGCGGCAAGTCCGAGACCTTCCGAGGGGCGGAGTACAAGATCGACTTCGTCCCGAAGGTGAAGCTCGAGATCCTCGTCGAGTCATCCCGGGTCGACGAGGTCATGGACCTCATCGCCGCTGCCGCCAAGACCGACAAGATCGGTGACGGCAAGATCTGGTCGATCGACCTCGGCTCGCTCATGCGGGTCCGCACGGGAGAGCGGGGGGACGACGCCATCTGACCCACCGGGATTCCGGCGACCACGTCGGTCGATGCGAACACCCCGCCTTCGGGCGGGGTGTTCGTGTTTTCGAGTTAGGTTCGCCGAATGGAGATCCAGCAGTTCCAACTCCTCATGGACGACCTGTACGGCGAGGCGGACCGCGAGCGGGGTATTCCCTCGACGGTGGCCTGGCTGTGCGAGGAGATGGGCGAGCTGGCGCAGGCCGTTCGCAAGGGCACACGCGAGCAGCAGCTCCACGAACTGGGCGACGTGCTCGCGTGGTTGGCGTCGCTCGCGGGGCAACTGGACCTGTCCCTCGAGGAGGCAGCTCAGCGGTACGTCACGGACCCGCCACTGCCCTAGGAACGGGCGGCGAGCACCTCGGCGATCTGGATCGCGTTGAGTGCAGCGCCCTTGCGCAGATTGTCGCCCGAGACGAACAGCGCCAGGCCGTTCGGTGCACCGTGGTCGACCCGGATCCGGCCGACGAGTGACACGTCGCCACCCGCCGACTTGAGCGGCGTGGGCATGTCGTCGAGCACCACACCCGCAGCGGTGGAGAGCAGTTCACGGGCGCGGTCGGGCGTGATCGGACGCTCGAACTCGGCGTTGATCGACAGTGAGTGACCGGTGAACACGGGAACACGGACACAGGTGCCCGACACGCGGAGATCAGGAAGGCCGAGGATCTTGCGGCTCTCCTTGCGGAGCTTCTGTTCCTCGTCGGTCTCGTCGGAGCCGTCGTCGACGACTGAACCGGCGATCGACAGCACGTTGAACGCGATCGTGTCGGGGAACTTCGGGCCACTGCTGAGCTTCACGGCATCGCCGTCGAACGTGAGGTCGGCCAGACCGTCGGCGCCGGCGCCTTCACGGACCTGGGCGGCGAGCTCCTCGACACCGGCGAGACCGGCTCCGGACGTGGCCTGGTAGGTGCTGACCACGAGACGGGTGAGCCCGGCCTCGTCGGACAGCGGCTTGAGCACCGGCATCGCCACCATCGTCGTGCAGTTGGGGTTGGCGACGATGCCCTTGGGGATGTCGGACAACGCATCGGCGTTGACCTCGGGCACCACGAGCGGAACGTCGGGGTCCATGCGCCACGCCGACGAGTTGTCGATGACGATGGCGCCGGCAGCGGCGACCTTGGGTGCCAGCTCCTTGGACGTTGCTCCGCCGGCCGAGAACAGTGCGATGTCGAGCCCGGCGAAGTCGGCGGTCGCCGCGTCCTCGACGGTGATCTCGCGATCCTTCCAGGTGAGCACGGTCCCAGCTGACCGTGCCGAGGCGAAGAACCGAAGTTCGTCGACCGGGAACTCACGCTCGTCGAGGAGCGTGCGCATGACACTTCCGACCTGACCCGTTGCACCGAAGACGCCGACGTTCATGGCGCCAAGGCTAACGAACCCTCCCGGGCCCCTGACAACCGGGTTTCGGTCAGTAATCGCTCTTGTCGAGTTCGTAGGTGGAGTGGAGGACGGCGACGGCCTGTTCGGCCTGGTCCTGGCTCACCACGCAGCTGATGCGGATCGCGGAGGTCGAGATCATGTCGATGTTGATGCCGTGCTCGGCGAGGCACTCGAACATCGACGCTGCGATGCCGGGGTTCGACTTCATGCCGGCACCGATGACGCTCACACGGGCCACGGTCGGGTCGGCGCCGAACTCACGGATGCCGAGCTCGGGCTGCAGCGCCGAGACCACGTCCATCGACGCCGCAACGTCGGAGTGGGGCACCGTGAACGAGATATCGGTGATGCCATCCGCGCTGGCGTTCTGGACGATCATGTCGACGTTCACACCGCGGTCGGCAAGGGCGCGGAACAGCTTGGCGGCGACGCCCGGCTGGTCGGGGACGCCACTCACCGTCACCTTGGCCTCGCTCAGGTCGTGGGTGATGGCGCGGACGGTGGCTTGTTCCATGTTGGGGTCCTCCTCGACAACCAAGGTGCCCGGCTCCCAGGTGAAGGCCGAACGCACGTGCAGTTTCACCCCGTGACGCACGGCGTACTCCACCGAGCGCATCGCCGGTTTGGGGCATCCGGTCGCCGTCATCTCCAGCAGCTCGTCGAAGCTGATGGTGCTCATCTTGCGGGCCTCGGGCACGACCCTCGGGTCGGTCGTGAACACGCCCGACACGTCGGTGTAGAGCTCGCAGTAATCGGCACCGAGCGCCTTGGCCAAGGCGACGGCCGTCGTGTCCGAGCCGCCGCGGCCCAGGAACGTCACGTCGTGATCGGTCGATACCCCCTGGGCGCCGGCGACCACCGGCACCCGGCCTGCGGCGAGCGCTGCGGCGATGCGATCGGCACGGACCTCGAGGATCTTGGCGTCGGTGTGGTTGGTATCGGTGATGAAGCCGGCCTGGCTCCCGGTGTAGCTCTCGGCCTCGACGCCGAGATCGGCGAGGGCCATGCAGACGAGCGCGATCGCCTTTCGCTCACCGGCGGTGATGAGCATGTCCATCTCGCGACCCGGGCGGGTCGAGGACACTTCACTCGCGATGCGCAACAGGTCGTCGGTCTCCTTGCCCATTGCCGAGACGACGAGGACGATCTCGTCGCCGCGACGGTGGCAGCGCGCCACGTAGTCGGCGACGTCGCGGATCCGGTCCGGGTCACCGACCGACGTCCCGCCGAACTTCTGCACCAGTCGAGCCACGGGCGACGAATGTAGCGGATCGGTGCAAACCCTTATGAATCGGGGGTCCTGGCCGTCCTGAGGGGGCCCTCACCGCAGTGAGGTCCTCGACGCGACCCGTTGGTATCCTTCCGACCGCTATGGGAACAGACAAACGCGCCCGCCAGAAGGAACTCTCCCGCACCCGAGCCGAAGAAGCTCGCAAGGAGGCCGCCGCGCTCGCACGCCGCAAGCGGTTCGTGACGATCGGCTCGGTGACGGTCGTGCTCGCCTTGCTCATTGCCGGTGCCATCGCGCTCGGCGGCGACGACGACTCCACCGACGCTGCCGACTCGCCCACCACGACCGCGGCGGCCGACGCCACGACCGTGGCCCCCGGCGAGACGACCACCACGACTGCATTCGTCGAGGCGGAGCCCGGTTCGGCCGAATGCCCGAAGGCCGACGGCAGCTCCGACCGCAAGGACAGCTTCGACGGTCCGCCGAAGATGTGCATCGACGCCGCCAAGAAGTACACCGCGAAGGTCGAGACCAGCGAGGGCACCTTCGAGCTGGCGCTCGACGCGGCCAAGGCTCCGAAGACGGTCAACAACTTCGTGTTCCTCTCCCGCTACCACTTCTACGACGGCCTGATCTTCCACCGGATCATCAAGGACTTCATGATTCAGGGCGGCGATCCCCAGGGCACCGGCATGGGTGGCCCCGGCTACGACTTCGGCGACGAGCTCCCCCAGGCCGGCGAGTACCAGAAGTACTCCGTCGCAATGGCGAACTCGGGTCCCAACACGAACGGCAGCCAGTTCTTCGTGATCACCGGCGACCAGGGTGTCGGCCTTCCACCGCAGTACTCGCTGTTCGGTCAGGCGACCTCGGGCACCGATGTCATCGACAAGATCGGTGTTGTGCAGACGGCAACCGGCGACAAGCCGGTGAAGGACGTCAAGATCGAGAAGGTCACGATCGAGGAGAAGTAGGCGGCGGGATCTCGGTGACCTCGATGCGGTGACCGTTGCGGTGCGGGACCACTGCACCGGCCCCCGCCTGCGTCCAGGCGCCGTCTTCCCAGATCAGCGCCGTCGACTCCTCGATGCCCACGACCGTCATGCCCGATGGCGCCAGCGTGATGGTTCGATGCAGCTTGTCGCCCGACCACAGGTTGAACCGGGGAATCACGGTGATGTCGGTGAGGAGATCGAGGCCGACCGTGAACGCACCGCCGCGGCTGTCCACCATGTAGGTGGACAGCACCGACGCACCCTCGGCGCTGCCGGCCACCACGCCGCCGCGCTGCCAGACCTCGACGACCCCGTCCCAGACCGGGGTGTCCTTCAGCACTGAACGCAGGTGCATCGGCGACCCGCCGCCGATGTACACGAAGCGAGCGTCGGCCAGCGCAGCTGCGGCGCCTGGGGCGGTGGCGTCGGCGCGGCGGTACACCTCGAGCACGTCGACGGTGGCGCCGAGGGACGCGAACCATGACGTCGCACGGTCGATCTGCAGCTGCGGCTGTTCGTAGGCTGCGGCGGTCGGGATCACGAGGACGCGGTCACCGCCGCTCCGCGCGAGCAGGTCGGCATCGAAGGTGCAACCCTCGGTCCATTCCGCACCACCGACGAGGGCCAACGTTCCAGTCACGCACTGAACTCTAGAGGAGTGGTTCCGAGCACTCGATCGACTCGTCCATCGCGACCTATCGAACCAGTTTCGCCCGAGCCAGCGAAGCCTGCTGCAGGCGCCACTTGTCGCTCTGCTCGAAGCCGGCCTTCTTCCACACCTTGGCCTTCACGTCGGGAAGGTGTTCCGATCGAACGTCGAACAGATCGGACGAGGTACCGCACTCGGCATCGTCGGACGCGATCTTCGTCTCTTCCTGCTTCGTCGGGACGGTGTCGTCGGTCACCATCTGGAACCGGAGAACCTCGTACCCCGTGTCCCAGTTCGGACCGGCGCCCTCGCCGTCCATCCAGGAAACGCCCGCGGAGCGCATGCAGTCCTGCCACTTGCGAAGCGCCTGCACGTAGTCCGGGTAGTCCATGAGTGCGCGGTTGAGCTGCGAAGGCGTTCCCACCTCGACGACCTGGCTCAGCCAGAGGGCGTTCTCGACGGAGCCGTAGATCTGAGCATTGGCCTCGGCGACGCAGCCATCGGTGGAGATCGTGGCGGTTCCTTCGCCATCGCGCACCGTGAGCGTTTTCGTACCGCTGAACGCTCGCTGGTACGCCGCTTGGTCGGCAGGTGGGACGGAGTTGATCGGGTCGTTGAGGAACCGTTCGTTCGCATCCCGATCCGAGAGGTGCATCGCCGCGAAGTCCGCTGCGTAGCCGCTCCGAAGCAGCTCGCTCTTGGTCGGATACGGGTTGGCTTCGGACGGAAGGTTACGGCTGGTGACGACCTCCCACCGGAGGCCCGCCTTCGCCATGCAGGCGGAGATGAGGCGATCCCACGACGCCTGAATGACGTACTGCTCCTCGGTCGTCAGCGGTCGCGCCGGCCCGGAGGATCCGAGGTCGACGAGATCCTCGATCCGCTCGGATTTCCCACCTTCGCGCGAGGGTTGCGAGCGGGGCCGGTCGGCCCCGCTGCAACCCAACAAGGCCAACGCGAGGAGCGCCGGACCGAGCCGTCTCGCTACGAACACGCGAGACCCGGGGCCTTCCACTGATTGGAGGCGACGCCGCGGGCAGAGTACGTGTGCGTCGTGCTGGAAGCCGTCTTCGTGGACGTTCCGTTGCTGTACGAGATTCCGTAGTAGCCGCAGTTCTGCTGCCCACTGGTTCCATGGTTGTACGCCGACTGCGTGGCGATTCCCTTGGCCGAGAGGTTCACGTTGTTTCCCGAGACCTGCCAGCGGGTGCCGTTGTACGAACCGCCGGACCACCAGCAGTGCCACTGACTCGCGCAATCGTTGACGTCCGCCGACGCCATCCCTGGATGCGCCACCACGCCGGCGATGGCCAGCACGGCGACCGCCAGGCAGCGAACCGTTCCCTTCCTGCTTTTCATGCTCACGTTCATCCCTCCTTGGTACGACGCCCAGTGCGTCTGATGAATCATCCTACTCACATCTCCCTCGTTCGAGGGAACTGGGCGGCTGTACACCCCCGCGGGTGGCCGTTACCGTAACCAACCATATGATGTTCCGGATGCATCGACGGCGCTCTCTGCTCGCGGGGCTCGCTGCCGTCGCTCTCGCCGTCGGACTCTGGGCGGGTTGGCCAAGGCGGATCGGGTCACCCACGCCCGCCAGCGCCACGGCGCGCATCGTCACGGTCAAGGTCGAACGCCGCGAGCTCACCTCCACCCTTCAGCTCACCGCGTCCTACACCTTCAAGACCCCGATCGAGGTGGTGGCTCCTCCGGGTCCCACCGACGATCCGTCCCGACAGCTGGTGACCCGCGCGCCCGGCCCTGTCGGCACCACGGTGAGTGCGGGCTCTGCGCTCGCAGAGATCAACTACCGGCCCCTCATGCTCCTGAGCGGTCATCTCCCGCTCTACCGCGACCTTCGCCCTGGCGCCGTCGGGGAGGACGTCAGCAACCTGCAGGACGGCCTGAGGGAGATGGGCCTTCCCACCCCATCGAGTGAGGCGGGTCTGTTCGGCCCGGCGACCCAACAGGTCGTCGCCGATGTGTACCGGCTCGCGGGCTACGAACCGGACTACACGGGCGGCACCGCAACGGCCACCATGGCCGTCATCGACGCGGCGGACAACGCTGCCGACGCAGCTCGAAGCGCGCTCGACGCAGCTGCGAGTCGCGGCGAGGACACGACGGGCCTCAAGGCGGAGTACCGACAGCGCCTCGCCACGTCGGACCAAGTCAGGAATTCCGAGGGGGTCATGGTCGTCGCCTCGAGGATCGTGACGATCCCCACCGGTCAACTGACCATCGGCTCGAACACGGCGACGACCGGCAAGCTGGTGGAGCCCGGGAACGTCCTCGCGGTACTGACCGAGAGTGGTCCCCTCCTCTCTGCGAGACTGACCGCGTCCCAAGCTCGAGAACTCGTCGACGGAGCCACCGTGAGCGTCGCGGGAGCGAACGGTGATTGCCAACTCGAGGCACCGGTCGAGGCACCGGTTCCGGCAGCCGAGGAGGGGCCGGACGCTGCCGACCAACCCGACGACGCCACCGGCTCGACCGAGCCCCCGGCACGGTCCGATACACACGACCTCATCGTCCAGGTCTCGTGCGAACCTGCACCGACGTTGGACCTCGTTGGCACGGAAGCCGTTGTCACGGTCTCGTCCATCGTCGCGGGCCCGGACTCCCTCGTCGTGCCAGCCACCGCGTTGGTCTACGAAGCCGACGGGTCCGTCTCGGTCGAGACGTCGGACCAGTCGGGCCGACGACGCGTCGCGGTCGAGATCGTCGCCGAAGCCGACGGTTTCGTGGCGCTCGGCCCGACGGAGCGTCTGCACGAAGGGACATCGGTCCTTGTCGGCGACTGACCTTCCGCTGATACAACTGACCGACGCAACCGTGACGTACGGCAACCACGCACCGGTCACCGCGCTCCGCAGCACCGATCTGACCATCAGGGCGGGCGAGCACGTCGCGATCACCGGACCGTCGGGGTCGGGGAAGTCAACGCTCCTCAGCCTCATCGGGCTCTTGGAGCCACCCACGCGCGGGGCGGTGATGGTCGACGGGACCAACATCGCGGGCATCGGATCGTCCGAGCTCAGCCGACTCCGATCGGCCACGTTCGGGTTCGTGTTCCAACGGTTCCACCTGCTGCCGGCACTCACCGCCCGCGCCAACGTGGAGCTCGGATTGATGTACCAGGGTGTCCGCGGTTCGCATCGCCGCGCTGCCGCCGAGGCCGCACTCGAGCGCGTCGGGCTCGGTCACCGGATGACACATCTTCCGTCGGAGCTGTCCGGAGGCGAGCAGCAACGCGTGGCGATCGCACGGGCGGTCGCGTGTGATCAGCCCTGCCTCCTCGCCGACGAACCAACCGGGAACCTCGACTCGGCGATGACCGCGATCGTCCTGGACATCCTCGACCAGATCGCAGCGAGTGGCACCACGGTCATCTGTGTCACCCACAGTGAGGCAGTCGCTCGCCGAGGCACTCGACGACTCGTCCTCGACGACGGGATCGTGACGAGCGACCGGCCGCCACGATGATCAACGCCCGTCCGTCGCTCTCGATCGGCGATGTCGTGACTGATGCGATCGTCAACCTCCGGTCGCGGCTCGGCCGGTCGATCGGGGTCGGAATCGCTGCGGCCTTGGGCGTGTCCACACTCGTCGGAGCGATCCAGATCGCGGCGTCGGCCGACGCACAGGTTCGTGATCGGATCCTCCGCGAGCGACCTGAGGTCGTGATCGGTCGACCGATCGAGCAGAGCAATGGGCTGTCCGCCGATGTGAGCGATGCGCTGCTGGTCCAGCTCGCCGACCTTCCAGCCGTCCAGGCCACGTCGGTGGTCCAACGATTGGCGCTCCCCGCGACGGTCCGGGTGGGCCCTCGCGCCGGGTCGCCCGTCGCCGTGGCGACCTCGGCGGGCGACCTCGTTCGAGCAGCCAAGGTCCGCCTTCGCGGTCGCTCGTTCCATCGAAGTGAGCTGAACGCGTCCGCCCACGTCGCCATGGTTGGCCGCCGCGTTGCCACATCTCTCGACCTTGCTCCCGTCGACCTCGGACCGACGATCTGGATCGACGGATCCGCATACCTGGTCATCGGGATCGTCGAGGACAGCGACCTTGCGCCGGATCTCATCGATCAGATCGTGATCCCGCGCTCGACTGCTCTTGACGAGCTCGGGCCCGAGCCGGTCGGCGGCTTCGACACGGCGCTGTACCTGCGAGCCGCAAAGTCGGAAGTCTCCCGCATCGCCAGGGATCTCGATCTGCGCATCAGTCCCGAGCGACCTGAGAACTGGCGAATCGAGGTTCCACGGGTCTCGGTCGATCTGGCGTCCGCCATCTCATCGGATGTGCGCGAACTCACACTTGCGTCGGGTGCGCTGGTGCTGTTCATCGGCGCTGTCGGGATCGGCAATGCGATGCTTAGAAGCGTCTATACCCGGGTCCACGAGATCGGGCTACGACGAGCGCTCGGTGCCCGGACCAGCCACATCGTCAGCCTTCTGATGGTCGAGGCAGCGGTCATCGGACTCATCGCCGGCGTACTCGGTACCGTGGTCGGCATCTCGGTCGCGGGCGCGGCAGCGGCGCGGAACGGCTGGCCACTGGCCATCGGACCGTTGCTCCCCACAGCTGGGGTGCTGCTCTCCGTCGGTGCTGCGCTGGCAGGCGCTGCCTGGCCCACCAGAGTGGCCACCAAGATCTCCGCGGCGGAAGCCCTTCGTCGCGACTGAGACGACCCTGGGTGACCAACCGAGCCGACGATGCTGAACTTGCCTTGCTCTGGCTACCCACCGGTAACTTGTCACCCATGATCAAGACGGTGGGGATTTGTGGTTCGGGAATCATGGGCTCCGGCATCGCCGAGGTTGCCGCCAAGGCGGGCTTCGACGTGGTGCTGCGTTCACGCAAGCAGGAGACTGCCGATGCGACGATCGCCAAGCTGGCGAAGTCGCTCGCGAAGCAGGTCGAGCGCGGCAAGCTGAGCGAAGAGGACAGCGCCGCCGTCCTGGGTCGCGTCACCGGTACCGCCCATGTCGGCGACCTCGCCGACTGCGACCTCGTCATCGAGTCCGTCGTCGAGGACCTTGCCACCAAGAAGGCCTTGTTCGTCGAACTCGACGGCGTCGTCAAGACCGGAGCGATCCTCGCCACCAACACGTCGACCCTGCCGGTCGTGGAACTGGCCGTGGCCACCAGCCGCCCCGAGCTCGTCGTCGGCGTCCACTTCTTCAACCCCGCACCGGCCATGTCGCTGGTCGAGATCATCAGCCCGCTCACGGCCTCCGCCGAGACCACGGCTGCCGTCACCGAGTTCGCCACGACGTGTGGCAAGAACCCCGTGGCCGTCGAGGACCGCGCCGGCTTCATCGTCAACGCCCTGCTGTTCCCGTACCTCAACAACGCCGTTCGCATGCTCGAGAACCGCATCGCCAGCCGCGACGACATCGACACCGCCATGAAGGGCGGCTGCAACTTCCCGATGGGGCCGCTCGCGCTGCTCGACCTCGTCGGTCTCGACACGTCGGTGGCCATCCTCGACGCCCTGTACACCGAGTTCCGCGACCCGAACTACGCCACGGTGCCGCTGCTGCGCCGCATGGTGTCCGCCGGTCAGCTCGGTCGCAAGAGCGGCCAGGGGTTCTACGACTACAGCAAGTAGGGAAGCTTCGTCGCCGTGGATGCGACGGAGCTGACTCTCCGGTGGCTCGGGCTGCCGACCTGTCCGTGGGAGTTCCCTCCGGTCGACAGCGCCGATCGCTCCGGTCTCGTTGTCGTCGGGGGTGACCTCGAACCCGAGACGCTGGTGACGGCGTACTGCACGGGCATCTTCCCAATGCCGATCGGTCGGCGCCGCCGTCTCGGCTGGTGGTCACCCGATCCCCGAGGGATCATTCCCGTCGACGGGCTCGTCGTCAGTCGGTCGCTGCGTCGTTCGAGACGCCGCTACGAGATCCGGGTCGACACCGCGTTCCGGGAGACGATGCTCCGGTGCGGCGACCCCCGTCGACCGTACGGGTGGATCACGCGGGGCATCGTGCAGTCCTACGAACGGCTGCACCTGCTCGGCGTCGCCCACAGCGTCGAGACGTGGTCCGAGGACGGCGAACTGGTCGGTGGTCTCTACGGCGTCAGTCTCGGTGGCCTGTTCGCCGGCGAGTCGATGTTCCACACCGCACCCGACGCGTCGAAGGTCGCGCTCACCGCCCTGGTCGACATCCTGGGCACCACCACCCACCCGCTCCTCGACGTGCAGTGGACCACACCTCACCTCGAGTCCCTGGGAGCAGTGGAGATCGCCCGCGAGGACTACCTCGAACGGCTCGCCGTCGCGCTCGAGCAGCCGCCGCCCTCGTTCACGCCGGGGCCGCGGGCAGGCTGAACGCGGCGTCGCCGACGTCGTTGCGGATGTCGCGGCGGGCGACCGAGATCGTGAGCGGGCCGATCGTGGTGACCTCGGTCCGCAGCACTCCCGTCCGGTCGTCGAAGCACAGGTCGAGACGGTCGCCCCAGCGGGGACGGAACTCCTCCACGAGATGGCGCAGCCGGAAGCATCCGGTGTCGGTCCGACTCAACCGGTAGGTCGGGGTCGATCCTCCGGTGAGCGACCGGAACTCCGCGAGCTCGTCGGCGAGGCGGGCCTCCGCGTCGGTCGTCGGCCCGCTGTCGAGACACTGCGGGGGCGACGTGCCGGTGACGCTGCACCCGATCTGGCGGCCGCCCACCTCCGCGCTGATGTCGTCGCCGTCGCGGACGACACGATCGGGGAACCGCTGCGCGATCTCGGCGTCCGCGACCAGCTCCTGCTCCCCCGACGTCCGCACCGTGGTCTCGGTGAACGCAGCGGTCGTGCGGCGCCAGCGCTCCCAGCGGCGTTCCAGGTCGGACCGGATCGCGGCGACCGACTCGGGCCGAGCCGCCTTCTCGTGGGGCATCGCCACGAACACCGCGACGGCGATCAGCGCACCGACCAACGCGGCAGCCAGACGAACGGTGAGGCGGGTCGACGGCACGGCGCCACGCTATCGACCGTCCACCCTCCCCCGACCACGCCCGATACGCGACAATCATCGGAGACCGAGCAAGGGGGACCAGGGGTGGGCTTTCATCACGTGGCGTTGGCGACGCCGAACATCGAGGCGACGCACCGCTTCTACACCGAGGCCATGGGATTCGAGCTGGTGAAGGCCGTGTTGGCCCCGACTCCTGAAGGCGGGTGGGCCAAGCACGTGTTCTACGAGACCGGCGGGCACGGAATGATCGCCTTCTGGGACCTCCACGTCGACTCGCTCCCGCCGGTCAACGGCGCGATCTCCCGAGGCCTCGGCCTGCCGGAATGGGTCAACCATCTCGCGTTCGACGCCCCCGACGAGGCGGCGATCACCAGCGCCCTGGAGCGCTGGGCGGCGCTCGGCCTCGACGTGTTCGACATCAACCACGAGTTCTGCCGCTCGATCTACACCGTCGATCCCGGCGGAACGCTCGTCGAGTGGTGCATGGACACCCGGGCCCTCACCGCCGCCGAGCGCGAGCGCGCCAACGCCGTGATCCTCGTCGACGAGCCCGATGCCTTCGACCCCGAGCCGATCGTGGCGTTCATCCCCGGCGATCCGTCGCTCCGCCCAGCCTGGGCGGCGACACCTCAGACGGCCTGATCGTCCCCGCCGGAGGCCGCTGCCTCAGCGGGGTCGGCCTCGCCGTCGGCCGCCGGGATCGGTTCGGGAACGACCGGGCGCTGGTGCACCGAGACGGCGTACCCGCTGTCGATCATCCACGGATCACGCGACCACGACGCGAACCGCTCGATCAGTTCGAGCCCCGCCGCAGCACAGTCGCGGTCCAACCGGTCGACCCCGTACCGGCCTGCGGTGAGCTGGAAGCCGGTGACCAGCACACCCCCCGGCCGAAGATGTTCGGCCAGGCGATCGACGGTGACCGCCTCGGTGCCCGGTTGCAGGAAGATCATCACGTTGCCGGCTGCGACCACCAGATCGAACTGCCGCGCCACCGACGCGTCGTCGGGACCAGGCAGCAGGAACGACGACAGATCGGAGCGATACCACTCGATGTCGGGCTGCTTCTCGCATGCCGTCTCGAGCATCGAGCGGTCGAGGTCGACCCCGACCACCTCGACGCCCCGCCGGTGCAGCTCGATCGCCACCCGACCGGTACCGCACCCGGCGTCGAGGACGGTCGCGGGTTGGAACCCCATCACGAAACTGGCCTCGCCGTGCACGTCGTGGCCGGCACGCGCCAGCCGATCGAACCGCGCGTCGTACTCCGCGCCTCGCGGCACATCACTTCGTTCCCAGCGAGAGCTCACTCGGCCATTGTGACCTCCACCACGACCCGAGCGGGGTCAGACGAGGCAGAGATCGCTCGCGCCGCCACCAACTGGTCCGTTCGGACCATTCCTGCGATCGAGCATTGACGTTCTGCGCGTCACATGGTTCGGTGCTGGTGCGAGTTGATCTCGCAACAGGGAAGCACTGATCCATCGGACGTACTGGTCGCTTGAGACCGATGGGGAGCGAGAGCGAAACCGATCCCACCAACGGTGTCCTGAACCGGGTGGTGCTGGCTCAGGAGACCGAACGGGCCACGGCACGTTCAACCTTCCTGGAAAGCGTCGAGAACGAGGAGGCCCAACGGCCTCCTCGTTCCGCGTCCCGGCGTCGGCGCCCACCTACGATCGAACGATGGCCACCGGTGGACGACGGGCGCGGTACGCCCGGCGGCGCAAGCTCCGCATGGACCGGGTCGAGCACGATCTGACCGACGACCAGTGGAGAGCGATCCAATCGGCATGGGGCGGCTGTGCCTATTGCTCTGCTACCGACGAACCCCTCCAGCGCGACTGTGTGCTCGCGCTCTCACGGGGTGGGCGCTACACCCTCGACAACATCGTGCCGGCCT
>CALMLJ010000045.1 GCA_937868025.1 uncultured Acidimicrobiaceae bacterium | reverse complement strand
CCCACCTGACCTGCCGGAACGATCGCTGCCATCGGTGTCCCCCTCGACCCATTCCTGACGACCCGTCAGAAACAGGTCGCACTGTAGTCAGCGTCAGGTGCCGAACGTGCCGTTGTCGATGAAGGGCGAGACCGCCCACATCTGCTCGGCCAGTTCCGACAGGTCGTCGGAGACGGCCGAGAGCTGGATGCGGGTGGCACCCTGCGCCCGCAGGGTCTCGAGCTGTTGCTCGTCGAATCCGTCGAGCGCCGCTCCGAGCGTCAGCTCGAGCCCGTCGGGGTCGCGCCCCGCCGCCTCGGCGGTCCGGCGCATCACGTCGAGCCGGACCGGCAGGACGTCGACAGGGACACCGATCGGCTGGAAGCCGTCGCCCACCCGACCGGCACGACGGGCGGCCGCCGGCGAGTGACCGCCGATGTGGATGGGCACCCCGCCGGCCTGCACCGGACGGGGGCGGCTCACCACCCGCTCGAAGTCGAAGAACTCACCGTGGAACGACGCCTCGTCCTCACGCCAGACCGCCCGCATGGCATCGATCACCTCGTCGAGCCGCCGGCCCCGGCTCGAGAACTCCACGTCGAGTGCGTCGAGCTCCTCACGCATCCAACCGACGCCGACCCCCAGCCGCATTCGTCCTCCCGAGAGCACGTCGATCGTGGCGAGGCGCTTGGCCAGCATGAGCGGATGGTGGACCGACGCGATGAGGATGCCGGTCGAGAGGCCGATCCGTTCGGTGCGGGCGGCAAGGAAGGAGAGCAATTCCAACGGGTCGGGAATCTCGCAGTCGGTCGGCAGCGGCCACCGACCCGTCTTCGAGTAGGGGTACTCCTCGGCGAACCCGGCGGGTACCGCAACGTGCTCCACCACCGACACGGTGTCGAACCCCGTCGACTCCGCGTTGCGGACGAAGTACGTCATCCACTCGGGGTCGGATGCGACGTTGGCCCGGTAGGGCGGCGTGATGCCGAACTTCATGACGGCCAACCTACCGGTCGGTGCTCGTCGTAATCTCCGGGCCGATGGACTCCGACCGCCTGGCCCGCTGGTTCACCCAGTTCGCCGAGATCGAATGCCCCGACCTGCCCTTCTACCGCGCGTTGTGCCTCGGCATGGCGGACGACGCCGCGCTCCTCGAACTGCTCTTGTCAGCCGCGCCCGGGCAGTGGCGTCCGAACCTCCTCCTCGCGGCGCTGCACGATCTCGTACTGCAGCATCCCGACGAGCCGTTCGCCCGCTTCTACGGCACGGTCGGCGGATCGTTCGCCGAGGGCACCGACCCGCTCCCCCTCGCCCGCGAGTTCATCGCCGACCATCGTTCCGATGTGGACCGACTCGTCGCGACCCGGTCGACGCAGACCAACGAGGTCAACCGCTCGTGCCTGTGGTTCGCCGCGCTCCGGGTTGCGGCCGCGGACCTTCCCGACCGACCGATCGCGTTCGTCGAGATCGGCGCATCGGCCGGGCTGAACCTCCGCTTCGACCGGTACGCCTACGACTTCGGCGACGGCGTCGTCCGCGGCAACACGGACTCATCCGTTCGACTCGCGTGTCGCGTCGACGGCGCCACGCTCTCCCTCGATTCCAGCGTCGAGATCTCCCACCGCGTCGGCCTCGACCGTGACCCGGTGGATCTCGCCGACCCGGCCGAGCGCCGCTGGCTCAAGGCGTGCATCTGGCCCGAGCAGCCCGAACGCCATGCCCGGTTCGACGCTGCCGCCGACCTGTGGGCGGCTGATCCGCTCCCGATCGTGGCGGACGATGCCGTCGACGGCATCGCCGACCTGGTCGAGTCGATCGACGACGAGGCCCACGTGGTCATCGTCAACTCGTGGGTGCTCACCTACCTGTCGACGGACCGTCGCGCCGCCTTCGAGCGCGTGGTCGACCTGCTCGGCACCGACCGCGACCTCACGAGGATCAGCGCCGAGGGCGAGGGGGTCGCAGCGTGGGTCCCGTCCGACGATGCGCGGCCGGCGCCGCACACCGTCGTCGGCATGCGCCGCTACCGGGACGGCATCCGCACCGAGGCGCGGGTGGCCGAGTGCCACCCCCACCTCGCGTGGCTCGATTGGCGCTCCTAGCTCGTACCCGGATCAGCCGAGGCACCGGAGCGTTAGTAGGGAGCGCTACTACCCCAACTCGGTGCCGTAGATGCCGACGAAACTCACCATCTCGCCGGGGTACCCGCCGAGGTTGTGGGTGAGGGCGAGACCACGATCAGCCGTGGCGATCTGCCGCTCGTCGGGCGCCTCACCGCGCAGCTGGAGCCACGCTTCGAAGATCATGCGGAGGCCCGACGCTCCGACCGGGTGGCCGAAGCTCTTGAGGCCGCCGTCGGGGTTGATCGGCAGCTGCCCGCCCAGGTCGAAGACGCCAGCGTTGATGTCCTTCCAGGCTTCGCCGCGCTTGGAGAAGCCGAGGTCCTCCATGAGCACCATCTCGGTGGGCGTGAAGCAGTCGTGCACCTCGGCCATGGCGAGCTGGTTGAGCGGATCGGTGATGCCCGCCTGCTGATAGGCGTCGACACCGGCGGCCTCACACTCGCGGAACGTGGTGTAGTCGTAGGTCGAGTCGATGAGACCCGAGCCGTTGCCGGCAACGAACGACAGCGCCTTCACGTAGAGGGGCTTGTCGGTGTACTTGTGGGCGTCCTCGGCGCGGCAGACGATGGCGGCCGCCGAGCCGTCGGCCACACCGGCGCAGTCCATGACCGACAGCTGGCCGGCGACAGCGGCCATCTTGCAGATCGCGTCGACGTCCATCTCGCGGCGGTACATGGCGCGGGGGTTGCGGGCGCCGTTGTGGTGGTTCTTCGACGCGATACGGGCCACCGTGCGGCGCAGTTCGTCCTTGTCCACGCCGTACTTCTCGGCGTATGCCGGCAACACGAGGCTGAACATTGCCGCCGCGGTGAGGGTGCGGTTCGTGCCGTCGTTGGGGATCGGGAACGCGTTGAGACCCTGGAACCCCGAGTCCTTCACTTTCTCGACGCCGAGGGCCATCGCCGTGTCGTAGGCGCCGGACGCAACGGCATAGCAGGCCTGCCGGAGCGCTTCGGAGCCCGTGGCGCAGAAGTTCTCGACCCGGCTCACCGGCTTGTTGTCGAGCTTGAGCGCGGCGGCCATGGGCACGCCCGACATCGCGGACTGGGCGGTACCGAACCAGAACGCGTCGATCTGCTCCTTGTCGAGCCCGGCGGACGCGAACGTCTCCTTGGCGGCGTCGATCATCAGGTCGTCGGTGCCCTTGTCCCAGTGCTCCCGGAACGGGGTACACCCCATGCCGATGATGGCGACGCGGTCCTTGATGCCATGGCTGCTCATCGGATGGGCCGTCCCTTCCAGAAGTAGTTGGAGATCCCGTCGCTCTGGTTGAGTCGGCGGAAGGTCATCTCGACCCGGTCGCCCACGGCGATCTGGTCGGGCGTGGTGTCGCAGATCTCGACGGGGAGTCGACCGCCGCCGTCGAAGTCCACCACGGCGAAGATCACCGGCGGGCTCGGGCTGTAGGCCAGGCGATCGATGGTGAACGTCTGGATCGTGCCGGTGGCGTCGGCCATCGGCAGCGGTTCCATGTCGTCGACGTTGCCGCCCTCGAAGCTGACTCGGGCCGGCGGGAGGTGCACGGCACCGGTCTCACGATCCTTGGAGCCGACGAAGCCGAACTTCCAGTCGATCGAACGGCCGGCGGCCGAGGCCGACGAACGAGCGGGCTCGGGGCGGTTCGGCGGGTTCGGCACCAACGTGCCGCGCCAGGCGAGGAACTTGTTGTACGGCAGGCCGCTGTTGCCGGCTTCGATCTGATCGGCGATCGAGCGGGCCGGCCGGTGCGCCGTGATGGCGTCGGTGACCCGGAAGATCAGGACGTCGGCGCCGTCGGCGAGCGAGATCAGTGCGACGAGGTGTCCGGGCTCGGCCGTCTCGAGGTAGGTGGCGAGCTGCAGCGCCGCCTCGGCGGCACCGGCGTTGCCGATGGTCGAGGTGTGGTCGACCGACGCCGAGCGGGCGAGTTTCTTCGCGAGCCCGTTGTTGGCACGGGCATGGGGCCCGGCGATCAGGACGTGGTCGACCGCCTCCTGCGACTCGGTGCCGTCGAGACCCGGGGCCGCGCCCACGCCCGTGGCCGAGAGCGCGTCGATCCAGGCCGTCATGCCGAGCTCGAGGTACTGGGTCTCGCCGAAGCGCTCTTCCCAGCCCTTGGTGCGAGCATCGCCGGGCGTGCGCCAGCGGTCGAGGAACTCACGGGTGATCGAGGCGCCGCCGAGGTACTCGGCGACGACCGGTCCGGCCGACTCGTCACCCACGAGGATCGCGGCGCCGGCGTCGCCGCCTGCCGACTCGTCCGGCGAGTTCGCCGGGCCCGTGCGGATGTCGGCGGCGGTCACGAGGACGGCAGACTCCGACGACCGGAGGGCGGCGCGCAGCGCACCGACCCCGGACCGGACCGCTGAGCCGCTGTCGAAGGCCGCCGTCGCCGCCGGGAGTCGCAGCGCCGCGTGGATCACGGTGGCGTTCGTCTTCTCGGCGTAGGTCGGAGTGGACGTCGCGAACCACAGTGTCTCGGGCTCAGCCGTCGTGCCCTTCAGGGCGAGGCGGCCCGCCTCGACCGCCAGGGTCGTCGTGTCCTCGTCGTAGGAGGCGACGGTGCGGGTGCCGCTGCCCCGACCTCCGTGGAACGCCCCGATCGCAGAACGTTCGAGCCGCCAATAGGGCAGGTACCCCGCCGCGCTGATGATTCCTCGCATCCGGCCAGAGTACCTGTTTCTGACACTCCGTCAGAAACGCGACGGTCGAGCGGGACCGGCCGCACCCCGTACGATCGGTCGCCTATGCGACTCGGCGACGTGGCCAACGGTGATGCCCAGCAGTACGGCAAGCCCCTCGAAGGTGTCCGGATCCTGGCGGCCGAACAGATGCAGGCCCTCCCCTACGCGACACAGCTCCTGGCGCGCCTCGGCGCCGAGGTCGTCAAGGTCGAGCACCCGACCGCCGGTGAGTCGGGCCGCGGTGCCCAGCCGGCGATGACCGATCCCGAAGGTCGCCAGGTCGGCGCGACCTTCCTGCGCAACAACCTCAACAAGCGGTCGGTCGGCATCGACCTCAAGCATCCCCGCGGCAAGGAACTCTTCATCGAGCTGGCCGCGAAGTTCGACATCGTCGGCGAGAACTTCAAGGCCGGCACCATGGACCGCCTCGGCCTCGGCTACGACGCGCTGTCGGCGATCTACCCCGGTCTCATCTTCGTGTCGGTGTCCGGATTCGGGAACCTCGGCGAGTCGCCCTACGCCGCCTGGCCCGCCTACGCGATGGTCCCCGAGGCCATGTCGGGCATCTACGACTACGCCCGCCGGGGCGACGAGCCGCCACGGGTCGTGCCCGTCGGCGCACTCGGCGACATCAGCACCGGGCTCTTCGCCGTGATCGGCATCCTCGCGGCGCTCCGCCACCGCGAGCGCACGGGCCTCGGGCAGTACGTCGACATCGCGATGCTCGATGCCATGGTCTCGATGACCGACGTCGTGACCAACCTGTGGTCGCTCGGCGAGCGCCCGCAGGAGGGACCGAACGGCATCATGAACAGCTTCAAGGCCTCCGACGGGTACTTCGCCATGCAGGTGGTGCGCGAAAAGCAGTTCGAGACGTTGGCCGAGTTGATCGGCGCACCGGAGTGGATCACCGACGAGCGCTTCTCGACCCGCGTGGGTTGGGGCCGCCACACCGATTCGGTGATCCGCCCGCAGCTGGAGGCGTGGGCGGCCCAGTACACGCGGCTCGAGGTGTGCGACCTCCTCGGCCGGGCGAACATCCCGTCAGGCCCGGTGCACACCGCGACCGAGGTGATCGCCGATCCCCACGTCTCGGCCCGGCACATGCTCGTCGAGATGGAGCGCACCGACGACGGCCCCGACCCAGTGCTGATTCCTGGCAACCCGGTGAAGCTGTCGAAGATGACCGAAGGCCCCGAGACCCGTGTGCCCTGGGTGGGCGAGCACACCGACGACGTGCTGCGCGCCGAGCTCGGCCTCGACGAGGACGCGCTCGCCGACCTGCGATCCGACGGCGTGATCAACTAGGGCCATGCCGAAGCAGGTGGATCCGGTCGCCCTGGTCACAGAGCTGTGCTTGGCCCTGCCTGAGGTCGACAACAAGCCGTTCGGCGGCCACGAGGCGCCGGCGTTCCGCGTCCGCGACAAGATCTTCGTGAAGATCAACGAGGACCTCGGCGGCTTCACGTGCAAGGCCCCACCCGGGGTGCAGGAGACGCTGGTCGAGGCCGAACCCGAGCGCTTCTACGTGCCGGCCTACGTCGGCCGCAATGGGTGGATCGGCGTGAACTTTGTGGACGTCGACCGTGACGAGCTCGCTGCGATCGTCGAGGACAGCTACCGCCTCACCGCCCCCAAGAAGCTGATCGCCCTGCTCGACTGAGCGGCGCAGCGGACCGCCGTCTCGGTGGTCTGGGCCGTCCGGATCAGTCCCGAACCTTGTTCGGTGGGCAATCCTGCCCAATGTTTCAATCGCCCCCGCCACGGCGACGATGAGGACGCATCGCGTTTGAAGGGAATGGTTGTGGGTGCAGTGATCAGTCGACGTCGGTTCGTGCTCGTCGGGCTCGGCCTCGGTTCGACGGTGGGGGCGTTCGCCGTCCCTGCTGGGGCGGCGGCTACACCGTCCCCCACGACGGCGACGCTCTGGCGGCTCTCCGCCGACTGGGGGTACCCCGCTGGGCCGAAGGGCAGAACCCGTTGCAAGGGCCGTGCGTGCCACCTTCACGCCGCCAACAAGATCTATGCGACCGAGGCGGATGCGTTGGCCGGGCGCCTGCACATCTGCTGCATGGCCCAGCCGGTCGCCTTCGAGGTCCCGATCGAGGTGCACCACGAGCTGACGAGCCTCCCGCCGTCACCGGGCCCCGCGCTCGGCGACCGGCGTCACGACGAGGTCGTCCAGGCCCTCGAACGGGCCGCGCTCGCAGCCCACGAATCGTCCCATCACGCGGCGCCGCCGAGCCGACCGCCGGCGACGCTCGCGAGCACCGGATCCAGCGTTGCGATGCTGACAGCAGGTGGGGTCGCGCTGGGGACTCTCGGAGCAACGGCACTGGCGATCTCGCGGCGCAACGAGGCGACCGACGACCAGCTCAGCTACCCCGGACCCGCTCGATCGACCGGATCGCCCAGCTGATTCCGAACAGGGCAGCGGCCAACCCACCGGTGACCGCCCAGATCAGGTACGACGCGAGGGGCGCGATGTCGACGCCGGACGTGTCGAGCGATTCCAGCCCCGGGTAGGTGTCGAGCGACGGCGGCCAGACCTCGAGGCCCGCCACGATGCCGACGACCACGAGGATCGCGGCAACAACCAGGAGCGCTCCCGAGACAATCCGGCTCCAGTGGGCCGCGCGTTCGGATGGAGATGTCGGCTCCGGCACACCTCGGCGCTGCACCCGGACCGCAGCGATGCCGAGACCCACCACGACGAGCAACAGGGCAACGATCAGGACAACAGGCACATCACAAACGTATCGCGCCTTTGGAAGCGCCTCCGGCGCGGCGCCTACGCGGCGGACTCGTCCAGGACCGCGGCGGCGATGAGGTCTTCGCAGGTGCGGGTGTCGTTCCAGGTGATCTGCTGCTGCTTGGCACGACGGAAGTAGAGCTGGATCTCGTACTCGAGCGTGAAGCCCACGCCACCGAAGATCTGCTGGGCCATCGCCGTGGTGTCGCGGTAGCTGTTGCACGCGAACAGCTTCGACATCGCTGCCAGCTTGGTGACGGGCCGGCCGAGCGAGTGGGCCCAGGCCGCCTCGTAGTTGAGCACCTTCGACCCGTCGAGGGCCGTCTTGGCGTCGGCCATGTCGTGCGACAGCGCCTGAAAGGCGCCAAGCGGCTTGTCGAACTGCTCGCGGTCCTTGGAGTACTGCACGGTGATGTCGAGGGCGTGCTCGTTGCCACCGTTGGCGTAGGCCGCCTGGAGGATCATGGCGTCGTTCATCACGGTCTGCCACGTGGCCCAGCCGGACCCGGCCGGACCGATGCGGTCGGCCGCCGAGACCCTCACGCCGGCGAAGTCGACGCGGTACTGGGTGTCGGAGCTGATCGACATCTTCTGGGTGAGCGTGACCCCATCAGCGGCGGGATCCACCAGGAAGAGATCGATCGCCGTCGGTTCCGCACCGGTGCGGGCGAGGACGATCAGCCGCTGTGCCGACGATGCGAAGTAGACGTGCTGCTTGGTGCCGGTGATCGTGAACCCGTCGCCGTCGGCGACCGCCTCGACCTGCACACCCTTGGGTCCGAAGCCGTTGTCGGGCTCGGTCCAGGCCGGAGTGAAGATCGCCTCGCCGGACGCAAGCTTCGGCACCCACTCGGCGATCTGCTCGGCGCTCCCGCCGGTGAGGATCGCCCCCGCCGAGACGACCGCGCTGACGAGGTGCGGAAGCGGAGCGAGCGCACGTCCGAGCTCCTCGTAGACGACCACGCCTTCCTGCATCGTCATGCCGGAGCCGCCGTGCTCCTCGGGGATGGTCATGCCGAGGATGCCCAGCTCTGCGAGCTGTGCCCACAGGTCGACGGGATAGCCGACGGCGTCGTCCTCCATGGCCCGGACCACGTCGAGGTTGGCGTACTGCTCGCACACGCCGCGCACCATCTCGCGGAGCATGTCCTGCTCTTCGGTGAAGTCGAGGTTCAGCATCGGGTTCTCGCTCTCTCAGGCTTGGTGGTTCAGGTCGGGATGGGTCAGGGCTTCCACTGGTCGCCACGACGGGACCAGGGGTTGTCGTCGGCCGACGTGGGAACGGCGACGCGCACGGAACACGTGCTGCACACCCGCGGCTCGGGACGTTCGGCACTCGTCGCCGACAGCGTGACCTCGAGGCCGGCCCAGCCGCAGCCGGTCTCGTCGGTCGTCACGTCGGTGACGCTCGCCGTGAAGGTCATCGTGTCGCCGGGGAAGATGGAATCGCGCATGCGGAACTTCATACGGCCGAGTCGGCCGGTCGGACCGGTCCAGTCGGTCACGAAACGTTCGAACCAGGCCGCCTGGTTCGGCGTGTTCAGGAAGATGTCCTGCACTCCGTTGCGTTCGGTGGCGAACTTGTAGTCGTGATGCATCGGCCGCCAGTCGCGGCTGGCGATCGCGCCGAGGACGACCGTCGTGGGAGTGACCGGAACGGCGAGCGCCGGCACGGCATCGCCGACGGTGACCTGGTCGAGGGTGAGCTTCGTGGTCATGCCGCACCCCGCACGTAGCCGAACCCGGTGTAGGTCTCGATGCCGACGAGCTCGTCGCGCTGGTTGTGGAACTCGACGTCGATCACCCAGAACCGGCCGGTGCCGAGCTTGGTGGTCTTGGGGCCCGAGACCGACGCGAGAACCTGGCGGTTGCTGATGCGGTCACCGGGGCGGACCGGGTCGTAGAACGTGATCGTGTTGTCGGTCATCACGGCCTCGGGCAGTCCGAAGATGCGCTTGAGGTCGAAGTGCACCTGCAGGGCAACCTGCTCGCCCTCGGCGCCGGGCTGCCAGAAGTGCGGGCGCATCCACAGCGAGATGGTCGTGGGAGGAGCGATCGGCCCGCCGGTGATCTCGGCGGCGACGCTGTCGTCCCAGTAGATCGGGTTGGCGTTCTCCGTCGCGGCGCACGTGTTGAAGGTGTAGCCCCGCTCGACGTCGAAGTCGGCGCTCTGGTGATAGAGCGGCACCCCGATCATGTCGGTGACCTCCGACGGGAGGTCGGACACCGCGGTCTCGTCTGCCATGGGCTCG
>CALMLJ010000044.1 GCA_937868025.1 uncultured Acidimicrobiaceae bacterium | reverse complement strand
CCTTCGCTCAGGCGCTCGGCCAACTCGTCGGCACGCCGTTCGAGCACCGCATCCAGCTCGGATGCAGCTTCGCGAAGCAACCCGACCGCACCCAGCAGGTCGACCGCACCGGCGCCGGAACCCGCAGGGTCGCCGGAAGCGAGCGCATCATCCTCGGCGGGTTCGAGTGGGTTGGGGCATGCGGCTGCCACGAAGACCGTCCTTTCGATCGTTCGCAGGGACCGTCAGCCGGAGGTGTCCGGCAGTTGAGGGCGAGCCCCATCGCCACCAACGGCCCAACCTACCCGGCGGCGCCATGTGGAGGCGTCGTCTCGTTACGGTGGAACTCTATGACTACTGATTGCGAAACATGAACGCCTTCAGGGCGGCTCGGGTTCTCGCCGCTGTGGTCGTCATCGGTGCCGTCGGATGTTCGATGAGCGAGGACGTCGGCTCATCGCCGAACGAACAGCTGTGCAATGTGCTTGCTCCGACGCTCGACCAAGCGGAAGCCCCCAAGGAGTTCCTCCTCGAACCTCTCCTTGAGCGGGGCGCCAAGAAACCGACCGATTTGCCGTTGGAATTGTTGGCGATCAATTTGGCCTACCGCACCTACGAGGACGCCTACACCCGGCTCGGCCCGTACGAAGCGGCCATCAAGTTCACCGCAAGCCTCGTCGACCTGTCCCAGGACGGGCTGATCGGCCCATCGACGCTCAGCCCCAAGGTCGTGAAAAGCGCAGGGGACATCGACAAGGCCGTTGCGGCGGGTGCCTGCGCCTGAGCGGTCACCTCGTCCGCTGGGAGCACTCCAACCGTTGGGCTAGTTGTGGCGGGGGCGACCTCGTCCGAACATCGCCAGTGCGGCACCGGCCACCAGCAACGCACCGCCGAAGAGTGCAAGCACCACGGTGGAGGAGCCCGTCCGGGCGAGGTCCGCCGCCGGCTGCGCGTTCCGGGCAGCAACGGTCGGTAGCGAAGACGGCCCGGCCACCGGAGCCGCTGGGGCGGTCGCCGGGACAGTGGACGCCGAACTCACTGGCGCCGACGGCTCCGTCGCTATGGCGGGGGACGCCGTCGTGACCGTGGTTGTGGTTGGAGGGGAGGCTGTTGGTGGGGTCGTGGCCACCGGACCCTCCGTCGTGACCGTCGTGACCGTGGTGACCGTCGTGCTGGGCGGAGGAGCATCGAACATCCAGGCGAAGTCGACGCTGAGTGGATCGTGGTCCGACAGCGGAACGCCGTCGCTGGGCCGCACGAACGTGGTGGCCTCGAACTCGTGGGTCAGCGGCTGCAGTGTCAACCCGCCACCGTTGCGGAAGAGGAACTTGTCGATCTGATCGGACCCGGGATCATCGTCAACCACCGAGCGGGTGTCGGTCAGGCCAGTGGCTGCGAGCAGGTCGGCCAGGATCTGCTGGTCAGCGTCGTCATCGCTGTGCAGGTTGAAGTCGCCCCCGACGATCACGGCGTTTCCAGCGGACCGGTCGGCGATGTACTCCCCCAGGACCGCAAAGCCTTCGGCCCGGTACTGGCGATCCATTGAGGTGTTGCCCGCCTCTCCGTGCAGGTTGTACACGTCGACGGACACCCCAGGGGCCAGTTCCGTAGTTGCCACCGAGAACCCCTTCGTCGCCAGACAGTCGGCGGCGCCGCCATCGCTCGTGTCGCCTCCGCCGAAGCAGTCGGGCCACATCACCCGTTCCAGTGGGCCGAACGGAAAGCGCGACAGGCGGTTCAGCCCGTCAGACAGGAGCGCAGAGGGTCGGGCCGGATCGGAACCGAGGGGTACCGGCTGAGGGTTGGACCGGTAGGCATGGTCCACCTGCGAGACGAGGATCTCGTGGAAGACCGATGTCCCCTCGAGCGGCGGATCCGGGTTGGCCCAGTCCTCCTGGACCAGTACGAGGTCGTAGGCGTTGAGCAACGGGCTGATTAACGGGGTGTTGGTGGCGGGCTCCGAGCCCGACAGCACCTCGGGCAACCCGGCCACGTTGTAGCTCAGCGACCGGAACTGCCCGGAGGTCGGTGCAGCGGGCATCTGGCTTCCACTGGCAGTCCCGCCAGTCGCACCGATCAGACCGGCTACGCCGACCGCTGCAACTGTCAGGCTCAGAACTCGACGAGTGGAGATGGCATTCCCTTTGCGATGCTGGCCAACCGTTGCTGGCGGCTCAAGTAGAAACCGGCGAGTCCGGCACGGAGGCCCGCCTTGTGCAGAACTCTAGACCGGGGTCCTGGCAGCCGATCGGGTCGATCGTTTCGTCCTGCGCGTCTTTCGGGGCACACGGCTTCACGGGTCAGAGCAGTGTTACCAACCCGACGCTGCTCTGACCGCCTGGTGTGCTGTTGTGAGACGTCAGCCGGCGATGAGTTCTGCGGTCACCGCACGCAGCTCGGTCAGGGTGCGCTCGGCAGCGCCGGAGGCGATCGAGGTACGTGCCGCTTCCAGCGCCTCGCCCAGGTCATCGTGAAGCCCTGACACGACCAGGCCGGCCGCAGCGTTCAATAGGATCAGCTCGGCATCCGGCCCCGGCTTCCCCGCGAGGACCTCGGTGATGATGCGGGCGTTCTCGACCGGGTCTCCCCCGCCGATCTCATCGCCGGGCACTTCGGTGATGCCCACCTCGGACGGGTGCAGCGTGCGCCGCTCGACGCGATCGGCGGTGACGTCGACGATCTGGGAAGGCGCCGACGTGCTCAGCTCGTCCAGCCCGTCCTGACCGTGAACCAGCCAGACGCGGTCCACCCCTCGTCGGCGCATCACCTCGGCGAGCAGCTCCAGCCGGGCCGGGTCGCTCACCCCGATCACCGCTCGCTTCAGCCGGGCCGGGTGAGCAATCGGGCCCAACATGTTGAACACGGTCGGAATGCCCAGCTCGGCCCGCACAGTGGCGGCATGGCGCATCGCCGGATGAAACATGCGGGCAAATGCGAAGGCGATGCCCACCTGGGCGACGCACGCCGCCACCTGGGGACCGTCGAGCTCGACGGCGATGCCCAACTCGTCGAGCACATCGGACGATCCGCTGGTCGAACTGGCCCTGCGATTGCCGTGCTTGCACACCTTGGCCCCGGCGCCCGCGGCCACGAAGCTGGCGGCGGTCGACACGTTGAGCGCCCGAGTACGGCGGCGGGGCGAGCCACCGGTGCCGACGATGTCGATCACGTTGTGCTGGGACAGCTCGAGCGGCGCTGCAGCATCCAACATGGCGTCGACCATGCCCGACATCTCGGCCGCCGCCTCACCCTTGCCCCGCAGGCCGAGCAGGAACCCGGCCAGCTGGGCGTCGGTGGCCTCGCCGGCCAGCACGACCGCCATCGCGTCGCGGCCCTCGTCGGTGGTCAGGTCGGAGCCGTCGACCAGCCGACTCAACAGGGTCGGCCAGCCGCCGTGAATGAAGAGGTTGCTCACAGCTCAATCCTAGGAGGAACGCCGCTGATCACCGGTCATAAACCTCGCGACGGTGCCCGAGGGTTACCACGACGACCAGCAGTATGTCGTCGTTGATCGTGTAGAGAATTCGATAGTCGCCCACCCGCACACGAAACCCATCGCGTCCCCGCAGCGCCGTCGCACGTGGCGGTCGAGGACCCCGTGCAAGCAGCGCGATCGCTGCCTTGATGCGAGAACGGTCTTGATGATCGGCCTTTCGCAACGCTCGAACCGCTGCGGGCCGCAGTTCGATCCGGTAGCTCACTCCCAGCCCAGGTCGACCTTCGCCTGCTCCCACGGCAGGTTCTCGCCCTCCTCCTCCATCGCCTCGTCGAACGCGCGTGCGTCCTCGATTTCCTCCAAGGCTTCGCGCATGGCATCGAAGTGTTCGGGGCTGACCACCACTGCTTGAGCCCGGCCGCGGCGGGCGATCACCACCGGCTCGCGCTGAGCCCGCTCGATCACGCTTGCAAGGTTCTTTCGAGCTTCCGCAACGCCTACGTTCGACATACCGAGAGCGTACATCTGTGTTGGTTGACATGTACATGAGGTCGATGCCGAAGTCCATCGCGGTATGGCCCAACGATCGAGCCGGCTCGGTCAGTCGGTCGCTTGACCGAGCACCTCCACCGCACGGCGAAGGTCATTCCAGGGCTGATCGGCTTGGGGCGCCAGGCGGCTCCGACCCCGAGCGATTCCATCGCAATCGGGGCATGGTGAAGCTGGGATGCCGTGACCCGCACCCCGCGTTCGGCCAGTTCCCGCTGCGTACGCCCCACCGTGTCGGCGTGGGTGCCGATCGCTCCGCTCGGCGCCAGCGACACGATGCCCGAGGCCGTGGCCGGGTCGTCGATGATGCGCCATCCCGGCAACTCCCCGAGCTCGTGACGAAGCCAAACCGCCCGCTCGACGATCGCCTCGTGGGTGGCCCGCACCCCG
>CALMLJ010000043.1 GCA_937868025.1 uncultured Acidimicrobiaceae bacterium | reverse complement strand
CCCTGCGGGTCGGGCGTGTCCGGTCGGGGTCTAGGCTTTCGCCATGGACGTCGAGGGTGCCAAGCGGTCCGTCACCGAACGCATCGAGCAGCGTCGTGCCGACCTGATCGACACGTCGCACCAGATCTGGGCGAACCCCGAGCTGTGCTTCGAGGAGCACTTCGCCCACGACCTGCTGTCGGGCGTGCTCGAGTCGTCGGGCTTCGCCGTCGAACGGCGTGCGTACGGGCTCGACACTGCGTTCGTCGGCCGGTTCGGCGACCCGTCGGCCACCGGGCCCACCATCGCGATGCTCTGCGAGTACGACGCGCTTCCCGAGGTCGGCCACGCGTGCGGTCACAACATCATCGCCGCTGCGGGCCTGGGCGCGGCGTTGGGTGCCGCTGCCGTCGTCGACGCGCTCGGCGGCCGGCTCGTCGTCATGGGGACGCCGGCCGAAGAGGGCGGTGGCGGCAAGATCGCGATGATGAACGCCGGCGCGTTCGACGGCATCGACGCCGCGTTCATGGTGCACCCCGCGGATGCGGACCTCGACTCGTTCTGGGCGATCGCGATCCACGAACTGCACGTGCAGTACACCGGCAAGGCGGCGCACGCCGCCGCGGCGCCCGAGCAGGGCCGCAACGCACTCGACGCCGCCGTCCTCGGGTACATGAACGTGGCCGCGCTGCGTCAGCACATCGGTCGCTCCGAGCGCATCCACGGCATCATCACCCACGGCGGCGACAAGCCGAACGTGGTGCCGCACCGGTCGGCCATGCAGTGGTACGTGCGCTCAGCGACCGCGGAGTCCCTGGCCGCGCTCAAGCCCCGGGTGCTCGCTGCCCTCGAGGCCGGAGCGCTCGCCACCGGCTGCGAGATGACCGCGGAGTGGAAGAACTACCCCTACGACGACCTCCTCACCAACGGCCCGCTCGACGGGCTCTACGCGGCCAACGCCGCGTCGCTCGGGAGGGTCGTCGAGGCCCGTGAGACCCGACCTTCGTTCATGGGCTCGACCGACATGGGCAACGTGAGCCACCTGGTCCCGTCGATCCACCCGATGATCAAGGCGGCGCCCGATGGTGTGGCGATCCACACCGCCGAGTTCGCCACTCACGCCGGGGGAGCGCTCGGCGATGCCGCGGTCATCGACGGCGCGCTCGCCATGGCACACACCGCCGTCGACCTGTGGGCCGAGCCCGAGCGGCTCGACGCGGCGCGGGCGTTGCTGTGACCTCCGAACCGACTGCGCCGACGATCCCCGTACCCACCCGGCCGGACGCCTAACCTCGAACGCCGTGACCCCCTACGTCGCCGAAGACTTCAGCAGTACCGAGCAGGCGATCCTTCGGCGGTACTTCACCAACCTCGACGGGCCCGTGTTCGCACTGGTGAACCTCCCCGAGGTCGTGAAGGGCGCCCTGTTCGCGCGCTACTCGCGATCCGCGAAGTCGCTGCGCCGCCTGTTCATCGACGAGTTCGTCAACGATCTCGACGTGTCCGGCGACGCCAACATCGACGCGACCATCGGCCTCGAACGCGCCGAGGCGCTCTACGACAAGGTGTTCTTCGAGTACGGCGACGATTCGGTCGCCCAGCTCGGCGGTGTGCACCTCGCCTGCGAGCAGGCGTCGAACATCTTGACCAAGGCCCTCGAGTGGGGCCGGATCATGAGCTACCTGGAGCAGTCGACGCGCTACATCGCGTACGACGCCCGGCTCGGTGGCCGTTACCGGTTCTTCCGCGACCCATCGGTCCTCGCGTCGCCGCTCGGCGCTCGGTACGTGGGCGACATGGACCGCATGTTCGACACGTACGCCGAGCTCGTGCCGCGCCTCACCGACTTCTTCCGCGAGGCCCACCCCAAGCACCCCGACGACAGCGACTTCGTCTACCGCCAGGCGATCCGGGCCAAGGCGTTCGATGCGTTGCGGGGGTTGCTGCCCGCAGCCTCGCTGTCGAACGTCGGTATCTACGGCTCGGGCCAGGGCTACGAGGCGCTGCTCCTTCGCCTCAAGTCGTTGCAGCTCCCGGAGGCCAACGCCTACGCCGACCTCATGCTCACCGAGCTCCGCAAGGTCATCCCGTCGTTCCTGAAGCGCGTCGACCTTCCCGATCGCGGCGGTGCCTGGAGCAACTACCTGGCGACCAACAACCAGGCCATGGCCGAGGTTGCCGCCAAGGTCTTCCCGACGGTGGGAGCGCCCGAGGACAAGTCGTCGGTCACGCTGGTCGACTTCGATCCCGACGCCGAGATCAAGACCGTGGCGGCGATGCTCTACCCCTACTGCCACGAGCCGGAGGAGCAGATCGAGGACCGCGTCCGCGAGATGACGGTCGACGAGCGGATCACGGTCATGAAGGCGTACGTGGGTGACCGCACCAACCGGCGCCACAAGCCCGGTCGTGCCCTCGAGCGGTCGTTCTACCGGTTCGACGTGCTGAGCGATTACGGCGCGTTCCGCGATCTCCAGCGCCACCGCATGATGACCATCGAGTGGCAGGCGCTCACGCCCTACCACGGGTACATCCGTCCCGACTCGGTCGACGCCGCCGGTGCCCGCGACATGTTCGACGAGACGATGGAGCGGTCGGCCAATCTGTACCGTGACCTGTCGGCGAACTTCCCCCAGCAGGCCTCGTATGCCGTGTCGCTCGCGTACCGCGTGCGCTACTCCATGCAGTTCAACAGCCGTGAGGCCATGCACCTGCTGGAGCTCCGTTCCGGTCCGCAGGGCCACCCGACCTACCGGACCGTCGCCCAGCAGATGCACGAGCAGCTGTCGGAGGTCGCGGGGCACCGCGCCCTCGCGGCCATGATGATCTACGTCGACCACTCCGAGGAGAGCGACCTCGAGCGTCTCGACGCCGAGCGTCGGGCCGAGGCGAAACGCAGCGCCGGAGCCGGCGCCGTCTGATCTCCGTCGACTCGGTCGGGCGGGTCGTGAACGTCGTCCCCCGCGTCGTCGGCCGGCTCGTCGTTGCGAGGCCCCGGGGCGAGCAAGTCCACGTGTCGGGCGGAAGTGTGTCTATGATCAGCGCCGCACGACCGCAAGACAGCATGGCGAGGGAAGCAATTCGTGGACGATGACGACGTGATCGACGAGGAGTTCGTGGTGGACGAGGACACGGCAGATGCCGAGCCGGACGGCCCCGAATTCGAGGACGACGACGATCTGGAGGCCGACCTCGAGGAGGACGACGAGCTCGCCGATCCCGATGTCATCGTCGAAGTCGAGGACGAGGAGGAGGACGAGGAGCCGGTCGTTCCCGCCACCCGCGCCCGTCCGGCCGGCGAGGAAGAGGACGAGGACGAGGACCCCGACCCCGACGACGTCGAGGCCGATCTGGACACGATCCTCAAGGATCGCATCGCGTCCGGCGCCGACGACGACGAGGACGAGGAAGAAGAGGTCCCCGTCGACCGCAACGACCCCGAGGCCACCGAGGGCGTCGTGTCGAAGCGTGAGGGCGAGTTCACCTGCACCGGGTGTTTCATGATCGTCCACCCGCGTCAGTTCGGCCGCAAGGGTCGACTCACGTGCCCGACCGGCGACGAGGATTGCCCCTCGATCTCGATCGTCGCGGCGCAGCTGCCGTGATCCTCGAGGCCACCCTCGCCGAGGGCTGGCCGCGTTCGTTGGCCGGCTGAGGCTGCCGCACCGCTCCGGCTGCCTCGGCTGGGTTGCCGCGCCGGGGGCGGCGCGGCAATGATCCCTGCCGTGACCGACTCCACGCCCAGTTCCCCGTTGGAGGCGTTGCTGCGCCTTCCCGCCACCCTCGCTGCCGAGCTCGGGGCGGCGTTGCCGCGCTTCGCGGACCGCACCCGTGCCCAGGTCGACTTCGCGGCGACGATCGTGGAGAAGCTGCGGTGCGGCGACCTCGGGTCCCGCCTCAGCTCGTTCGGCGCGCAGGTCCCCGAGCGGCTGGCCGACGTCGTGCCGTTCGAACCGCGGGCGGCCGCCGATGCTGCAGCCGGTCTCGCTGCCACCGTCGCGGCGTCGTCGCCGGTGCGTGAGGTGATCGAGGTCGTGACCGTCGCGGCGTCC
>CALMLJ010000042.1 GCA_937868025.1 uncultured Acidimicrobiaceae bacterium | reverse complement strand
CGGACCACGATGGGTGGTCTGGTCGCAGGCCACCACCGGGGCGCTCGTGGCCGCGGGGATCCGCGTGGCACGAGCGTGGGACCTGGTCGCCGTCCACCGATTGCTGTACGGCGGCTGGTCGTCAGACCCGGGGCGAATCTGGGCGCGATTGAACGGCCTGTCGACCGCGAACCTCCCGCAGGTTCGTCCGCCCGACCTGTTCAACCAGGTCGATCCCGCGGCGGCGGGGAACGACCCGATCGACGACGACGGCTACGTACGCGCCGAGTGGGCCGCCGGAGCGTGGGCGGAGTCGCCCGAGCGCGCCGCGGCGTGGGCGCGTCTCGCCTGGCGAACCGCACAGCTGCAGCAGGGATGGCTCGACGCGTCGTCGGATCCCGCCCGCATGACCGCCACCGCTCGCTCGGAGTCGGCAGCGGAGCTGCTCTGCGCCGAACTCGCCCACGACGGGCTCCCACTCGACCGTGAGCGCGCCGAGGCGATCATCGAGTCGTTCGTGGGCCGTCGACCGCGTTCGGAAGCCGACGCGGCGGTGCTGCGTGCCGAGCGTGACGAGCTGGTACTTCGCCACGCCCCGCCCGACAGCCGGTTCGACCTGCGGAGCCCGGGCCAGGTGAAGTCGCTGCTGCGGCGGATCGGGATCGAGGTCACCGACACGCGGGCGTGGCGGTTGGAGTCGCTCCGCGACGAACACCCGCTGGTCGAGGCCCTGCTGGCCTGGCGGAAGGCCGAACGTGTCGCCACGACGTACGGGTACGCATGGCTCGACGAGTACGTGGGCGACGATCCGGAGACGGGCGCGGGACGGCTCCGTGGCGAGTGGTCGGGGAGCGACGGCGCCGCCGGGCGGATGACGGCGTCGGCGGGGTTGCACAACCTGCCGGGAGACATGCGGGGCGCGGTCGTCGCCGACGACGGCTGGGTGTTCGTGCGCGCCGACCTGGGGCAGATCGAACCGCGGGTCCTCGCCGCGGTGTCGGGCGACGTCGCCCTCGCCCGGGCCAGCGCCGACGACGACATGTACACCCCGGTGGCCCGGCAACTCGGCGTCGACCGGGCGACGGCGAAGGTGGCCGTGCTCGGCGCGATGTACGGGCAGACGACGGGGCACGGCGCCCAGGCGTTGCGGGGGCTGCAGCAGAACTATCCGGTGGCGATCGAGTACCTGGAGGCGGCGTCGCGAACGGCGCAGGTCGGGACCGATCTGCGGACCTACGGCGGCCGGCTGGTGCGGATGGGCACGGCCAACGCGAATGACGTGAGCGAGCGGGACCTCCGCAGCCACGCTGCGGCGCGGGGGCGCTACGGCCGAAACGCGATGGTCCAGGGCGCGGCGGCGGAGTTCTTCAAGCTGTGGGCCGTCACGGTCCGCGCCCGGGTTGCGCCCTTGGGGGCGCGCATCGTGTTGTGCCTCCACGACGAGCTGCTCGTGCACACTCCACTGGAGTCGGCGGAGGCGACCGCCCGCTTGGTCGACGAGTGCCTCCAGGAGGCGGCGCACCGTTGGGCGCCGCGGCCGGTGGCCGGCGCGCCGCCCGTGCGCTTCCTCACGGACCTGAGTGTCATCGGGTGCTGGGCCGACGCCAAGGACTGAACGGCCAGCCGCGCCAGGGGTTTTGTACTGCGAGAAGCGCCACAGGCGGAGCGTTTCGCAGTACAAAACCCCCGAGGGGAGGGTCAGATCGTGCCGGAGCGGGCGCCGCCGCGGGCACGGGGGTGGGGTGCGCTGCCGGGCGACACCCCCGCTCCCTTGATACGGCGGAGCGGCGGCAACGTCGGAGGCGGGTTGCGGCGTGGCGGGAGTGCGGCGATGACGTCGGCCGTGGCCTCGGCGATGAGGGCGACGGCGCGTTCGAAGGCCTCCTCGGTCGCGGGGGCGGTCTTCTGCACTCCGGTCACCTTGCGGACGTACTGACGGGCGGCGGCCTCGATCTCGGTCGGTGTGGCGGCGGGTTCGAGCCCCCGCAAGGTGGTGATGTTGCGGCACATGCGGCCAGTCTCGCGCCGCGTCGCGGACGGTTGCCGGGCATCGTCTAATGGCCTACATTAGAACGCGTTCTAGAAATGTGGCCCGGCGTTCGGGCCCTCCACAACAGGGGTGCATCTCATGGAGTTCGGTCTCTTCCTCAACGGGTACCTTCCCGGACCCGCCGCTCACGACCCGGCGTCGGAGCACGAGATGATCATGCGGGAGATGAGCTACGCCATCCACGCCGACAAGTTCAACTGGAAGTACGCGTGGCTCGGCGAGCACCACGCCCTCACCGAGTACTCCCACATGTCGGCCCCCGAGACCGTCTTCGCGTACATCACCGCCCAGACCGAGCAGATCCACGTCGGCTCCGGGATCATGAACCTGTCCCGGCCGGTCAACCATCCGGTGCGCAACGCCGAGCGAGTCGCCATGCTCGACCACATCACCGGCAATCGCTACGAGTGGGGCACGGGCCGCGGTGCCGGCAGCCACGAGATGGCCACCTTCGACCTCCTTACCTCCGAGACCAAGGAGATGTGGAACGAGGCCGCTCCTGAGATCCTGCGCATGTGGGAGCAGAAGGACTACACGTTCGACGGGAAGTTCTTCAAGGTCGAGAAGCCCCACAACGTCCTGCCCAAGCCGTACGGTCCGGGCCACCCGCCGCTGTGGGTCGGCTGTGGCAACCCCGGCACGTTCGCGACCGCCGGCCAGCAGGGCATCGGCGCAATCGCGTTCAACTTCGAGCCCATCTACAACCTCAAGGGGCGCATCGACGCCTACAAGGAGGGCATCGCCAACTGCACCGAGCCGCTCGGCCAGTTCATGAACGACAACGTCATGATGACCAACGCCGTGGTCTGCCTGTCGGACCGCAAGCGGGCCCGCGAGGTCGCCATGTCGGCCGGCCGTGGCTACCTCAACACGATGGTCAACATGTACCACGACACGATGCCGCCCCAGAAGCACGCCGTCGTGTGGCCGAACCCGCCGTTCGCGATCCCCGACGAGGCGACCCTCGACACGCTGATCGAGGCGGGCTACCTGCTGTGCGGCACCCCCGACGAGGTCAACGAGCAGATCGCCAAGTACCAGGAGGTCGGTTGCGACCAGCTCGTCTTCGGCATCCCGAACGAGGGCTTCGAGCACGACGAGGTGATCGAGATGATCGAGCTGTTCGGCACCAAGGT
>CALMLJ010000041.1 GCA_937868025.1 uncultured Acidimicrobiaceae bacterium | reverse complement strand
CCAGATTTCGTTCTTCACATTGGGTCCGACACGACGGGCCTGGAAGCCCGTCTGGCGCAACGGAAGGGCGATCGATGTTGATGGCAATGGAATTCATGGTGGCGCGGCTCCACGCCGTTCGGAACAGCGAGCGTGGATCGGCGATCGTCGAGTACGCGCTGCTCGTGACCTTGGTCTCCGTCGCCTGTGTCGGCGCCGTGCAGAAGCTCGGCGTCGAGGTCAGCAACGTGTTCCAGACGGCGGCCGACGCGCTGTAGCGCCGACCCCGTCACGCGTCGGCGTCGGATTCCCGGCTCGGAGCGCTCACGTCGAGCCGGAGCGTGTGCTTGCCGCCCTTGATCACGTAGTTGGTCGAGTCGAACGGGACTCGGGCCCACGGGGACTCGATGCGGGGGTAGTCGGCGATCGGCTGCTCGGTGCCGTTCACCGTGAGCGGAGTGTCCCACCCGAAGGTGATCGGGCCCTGCGACGGCGAGTTCCAACTCACGTCGAACGCCGTCGAGAACACGGTGGGATCGCCCAGGGGACGAATCTCGGGCTCGTTCGACGTGATCGCCTTGCGGAACTCCTCGAACGAGCCGTCGGCACCCTTCGACCCGATCTCGGTGATCCACACGTTGTTCGGCCCACCGTCGGCGATCAGCTCGAACGGCTTCTCCAGCCCATTGGTGTCGAACGCCTCGGTGTCGTAGGTGACCCAGTCCGGGTCCCGCCACGAGTACAGGGCGAGGTACTCGTCGCCGAGGCGGGCGAACGTCCAGTGGTCGGAGCGGACCACCTCGTCGAACTTCTCCTGGGGAAGGTAAGCGTGGGTGTACTCCTGATAGCTGCCTTGGAGCACGTCCTTGCTCGCGAACAGCGGCGCATAGATCGAGATGTTGACGTTGTGTACCTGGGCGCTTCGCGGCAGTGACGCGTTGCCCGTCCAATCCTCGGTGTTCTCGTGCCACGGCACACCCGGCTCCGTGGCCACCCGCGGGTGGGTCGTGAACACCTGCGCGTCGGGCGAGAACGTCGCCTGCCACACGTGGTGCTGCTGGCTCGCCTGACCCTTCCGGAAGTCCTGCACCGTCGAGAGCATCGCCCCGCCACTGCGCCACGTGTACGTGTTCGCCTCCGACAGCAGGCCGATGTTGAGCTGCGGAGCGAGTGAACGGGCCAGCGACCGGACGGTATCGGGCGGGGCGGCCTTCACGATCGCCTCGAACGGCTTGAAGTCGCTGAACAGCTCCGTCTGCCAGAGGTTGTACTTCGTCATCTCGTTGGTCGTCTCGACCACCGTCTGCCACGGCGTGAGCGCGGCCATTCCCCACCAGGTCATCAGGTTGTCGGGATCGTCGAACGCCAGCCCCTGCGGCCCTTCGGGGTTCGGCACGACGTCGGTCAGGGGGTCGAGCTTCAGGGAGTGCCGCGCCATCTCGACGACGCCACCCACGTTGCCCTTCGCCGGGGCCTCACCCTGGTCGGCGACGATCTCGCCGAGCACCGCCGAGGGCCGGTACTTCGTCGCGCTCGCCATGAACACGGCGCCGAGGTCGGACCGGTATGGCAGCTCGGTGTCGTCGAGCACCAGCTTCGACACGTCCCAGGTGTCCTCGTCGAGGGCGGTCATCTTGTCCTTCTTGTACGTCCGGCCGTGCGTCGCTCCGAACGCTCCGTCGAACGTGTGCGACGCCATGTCGTAGAGCACGAGGTCGCTGGCGATGGCGCCGCGGGTGGCGAGTGCTTCGTCGTCGGAGAACTCGGCGAGCGCGACCGTCGCCTCGAGGTCCTCCTGGTAGTACACGTTCGAGTACCACTCGCTGAACCCGTAGCGGGCGCGCTGTTCGACCCACTTCTCGATCAGCGGCTGGGCGTGAGCCATGTGGTCGCGGCCGGTCGTGCCGTCGTTGGTGAAGGTCTCGTCGGGGAACGCCTGCCCGGCGAGATACTCGATCGTGTGGAACAGGATCTGGTGGTTCTCCGACCAGTACCAGCGCTCGTCGACGATGCCCGCCGGCTGGGGCTCGTCGTACCAGTACTTGAAGGCGAGGATCAGCCCCTTCATGTGCTCCCGGGTCTCCGGGGAGAGGCGCTCGCCACGATCGGCCCGATACCAGAGGTTGAGCAAGGCGATCATGTCGAAGTCGGTCGTATCGGTGAACGTCGCGAACCGTTCGTCGATCGTCGCCAGTTCGGCGGGTGCCAGGTCGACCGTGGTGGTCTCGGGGACGGCGGCGAGGCGGGCCACGGCCCGCCACACCTTGTCGCGGCTCGCATCGTCGCCCAGCTCGACCTTGGCCGCCACAGCGAGATAGTCGTCGGATCGGTCGGCGAACCCCGAGTTCACGTCGCCCGCCGACCCGTCGGTCGTAGTGGTCGTCGAGTCGGCAACAGCATCGTCGTCGTCACTCCCGGAGCTGCACGCGGTGACGCACAGCGCCCCCACCAGCAGCACGACCATCGAGGTCCTGAGTCGTCGCGTCATGGGCGACGACGCTAACCGGCCAGGACGTTCGGGCACGGCCTCCCGGCGGGGCGTCCTCGGCTCGCCTTCGTCGGGGTTGGGTAGCTTGACCTCCGTGGCCCACCTACCTCTCCGTATCGGTGTGATCGGCATCGAGCATCTCCACGTCTTCGAGATGGTCGACGGGCTGGTGAACGCCGGTGCCGCGACGATCTGCCACTCCGCTGCCGACGGCCCGCTGACGACGATGTACGAAGGATGGCGGACCGACTCCGAGCGGAGGTCGGTGTACGGCGTGCTGGGCGACGACTCGCTCGACCTGGTGGTGCTCGCCGACGTTCCCGCCGAACGCGGACACCTCGCCGCCGATGCCCTCGTCGCCGGACGCCACGTGCTCACCGCCAAGCCGGCTGTGACGTCGCCGGACGAGCTCGATGCGATCGACGACGCAGTGCGGTCGTCGGGTCGTCGATGGTGGGTGTTCTTCTCCGAGCGCCTCTGCAACCGGGCGATCACCGAGGCGATCCGCCTCGTCCACGCCGGTGCCATCGGTGAGCTCGTGGCCGTGGCCGGTGCGGCCCCGCACACCCTCGCCGCCGACAGCCGGCCGGGGTGGTTCTTCGACCGCAACCGCTCGGGAGGCATCCTCGTCGACCTCGCCGCCCACCAGGCCGACCAGCTCCTCACGGCCGCAGGACCGGGTGCGACCGAGGTGCTGGCAGCGACGGTCGCCAACGTCGCGACGCCGACGCACCCCGGCTTCCAGGACCTCGGTCGGATGTCGTTGCGGCACACGACGACCGACGGCCGGGTCGTGTTGAGCGATCACCACGTGGACTGGTTGTCGCCGGCCGGCCTCGGCACCTGGGGCGACGTTCGCCTGACGCTCACCGGCACCACCGGCAGCATCGAAGTGCGGTCGAACATCGACGTCGCCGGCGCACCCGGCGGGGAGCACCTGATCATCGTCGACGCCGACTCGGCCCGCCGGGTCGACTGCTCGGGGATCGCCGTCGACTGGGCCGAGCGCCTGCGCGCCGACATCGAACTGGGAACGGACAGCTTCATGGACCACGACCACACCGTCGCCGCCTGCCGCCTCGCCCTCGCGGCGCAAGCACACGCCGAGGCCGACCGATGAGCCGGCTCCGCGTCGGGGTCGCCGGGCTGGGCATCGGACAGGCGCACCTGCTCGCCTACGTGCTCGACCCCGAGCGGTTCGACGTGGTCGCCATCGCCGACCCCGATGACCGCCGGCGGTCGCGGGCCGAGGCCGACTGGGGCGTCGCCGGGGTCGCCACGTTCGAGGAACTCCTCGACCTCGACCTCGATGTCGTCGACCTGTGCACCCCGCCGAACCTCCACGAGCCCCAGTGCATCGCCGCACTCGAGTCGGGTCGACACGTCATCTGCGAGAAACCCCTGGTGAGCACACTCGACGCGCTCGGCCGGCTGGAGACGGCCGAGGCGGCGTCGTCGGGGAGGCTGATGCCGATCTTCCAGTACCGGTTCGCGCCGGGCATCGCCCGGATGAAGGCCGCGGTGGACGCCGGCCTGTGCGGTGCGCTCCGGCTCGCGACCTCGGAGACCTCGTGGTTGCGCGGCGACGACTACTACGCCGCCCCGTGGCGGGGAACCTTCGCCGGCGAGGGCGGCGGCGCCGTGTTCGGTCACGGCACGCACGCCCACGACCTGCTCAGCTTCGTCGCCGGCCCGCTGGTGTCGATCTCCGGGCAGGTGGCCACCCTCGTCAACGACATCGAGACCGAAGACACCGCGACCGGATTCGGCGCGGTCGCCGACGGCGGGCTCGTCTCGATGGCCGTCACACTCGGCTCGATCCGCGAGATCACCCGACTGCGCTTCAGCTTCGCGCACGTGAGTGCGGAATCGTCGATCGAGCCGTACGAACCGGGCAACGAGCCGTGGACGTTCGACTGGGCATCGGCCGAACTCGCCGCCGAGGCGGACGCCCTGTGGGCGTCGATGCCGGAGACGCCGAGCGGTTTCAGCGGTCAACTGGCGGCGTTCCACCACGCCGTGACGACTGACGGCGACCTACCGGTCACGCTCGCGGACGCCCGCCGGGCGTTGGAGCTGGTCACCGGCTGGTACGAGTCGGCACGCACCGGACGCGCCGTCGAGCTCAGCGGCAGGTAGAACGCGTTCTCGTTTTCCTCTAGCCTCGCCTGCCATGCCTGCTCTTCTGACCGAACGCGATGGCCACTCGCTCATCGTCACGCTGAACCGTCCGGAACGACAGAACGCCATCAACGGCGAGATGCTCGTCCGCCTCTACGACGCCTGTGTCGAGGCCGACACCGATCCCGACATTCGCACCCTGATCCTCACCGGTGCCGGCGGCAACTTCTGCTCGGGCGCCGATCTCAAGGAGATGGCCGGCGGCCATCAGGGCGACGCCGCCGCCGACGAGATCGACGTGCAGGGCCGCCTCGCCGCCGACGGCGACCTTCCGTGGAAGGCCCTCCTCCGCACGTGGCGCCCCGCCGTCCCGATCATCCTCGCCGCCGAGGGCACGGCCATCGCCGGTGGTACGGAGCTGCTCGGCGCCACCGAGATCCGCGTCGCCGGTGCGAGCGCGAAGTTCGGCATCAGCGAGGTCAAGTGGTCGCTGTACCCGATGGGCGGTTCGGCCGTCCGCATCCCGCGCCAGATCCCCTACGCCCGCGCCGCCGAGCTGCTGCTCTGCGGCAACCACATCACGGCGCAGGAGGCCCACGACCTCGGCCTCGTCAACCACGTGGTCGAGGATGGCAAGGCACTCGAGAAGGCGCTCGAGATCGCCGGTGTCATCAACGCCAACGGCCCGCTGGCCGTGAAGTCACTCCTCAAGACGTTGCGCGAGACCAACGGCATGGAGGAGACCGAAGCCCTCACCTACGAGTTCAGCTACGGCTGGGACGTGTTCGGCTCCGAGGATGCCAAGGAAGGCCCGCGGGCCTTCAAGGAGAAGCGCACTCCCAACTTCCAGGGCAAGTAACGACGCACCCGCGCACCGGTGAGATCGAAGGAGAACTGACATGAAGCTCGGACTCACGTGGGGGTACTGGGGCGCTCTGCCGCCCGGCAACCTCGTCGAACTGACCCAGGAGGCGGAGCGCCTCGGCTTCGACTCGGTGTGGTCGGCCGAGGCGTGGGGCTCCGACGCGTTCAGCCCACTCGCCTACCTCGCCGCGCACACGTCGACGATCAAGCTGGGCACCGGCGTGGTGCAACTCTCCGGTCGCACGCCGACGGCGGCGGCGATGCACGCCATCACCGTCGACCACTTGAGCCAGGGCCGCCTCATCCTCGGTCTCGGCGTGTCCGGCCCGCAGGTCGTGGAGGGCTGGTACGGCCAGCCGTACCGCAAGCCGCTCGCTCGCACCCGCGAGTACGTCGAGATCATCCGCAAGGTGCTCGCTCGCGAGGAGCCGCTCGAGTTCCAGGGCGAGTTCCACCAGCACCCCTACCGCGGCGAGGGCTCCACCGGGTTCGGCAAGCCCCTCAAGGTGATCACCCATCCGTTCCGTCGGGAGATCCCGATCTTCCTCGGCGCCGAGGGCCCGAAGAACGTGACGATGACCGCCGAGATCGCCGACGGCTGGCTGCCGCTGTACTACTCGCCGTTCCGCCAGGACGTCTACGCCGACTACCTCAAGGACGCGAAGCCCGGGTTCGAGGTGACGGCGATGGCGAACATCACGATCACCGACGACATCGAAGCCGGCCTGTACCCGGTGAAGGCGGCGCTGGGGTTCTACATCGGGGGCATGGGCGCCAAGGGCAAGAACTTCCACACCGACCTCATGGCCCGCATGGGCTACGAGGACGAGGCCTACCGCATCCAGGACCTCTTCTTCGAGGGCAAGCGCGACGAGGCCATTGCCCTCGTCCCCACCGAGTTCGCCGACGAGATCTCCCTCGTCGGCCCACCCGGCCGCATCAAGGAGCGCCTCGAGGTGTGGAAGGACTCGCCGGTCACCACCGTCACGATGTACCCGTCGTCGCCCGACCAGCTTCGCCAGGCCGCCGA
>CALMLJ010000040.1 GCA_937868025.1 uncultured Acidimicrobiaceae bacterium | reverse complement strand
GTGCTCGCGCTCTCACGGGGTGGGCGCTACACCCTCGACAACATCGTGCCGGCCTGCCGGTCGTGCAACGCCAGCAAGTGCAACGACGAGGTCACCGCGTGGCTCCGGCGCAAACGTCTCGACGAGCCGGCCTTCCTCCTGCGCTCTGCCGAGATCCGAGCGATGCTCGCCGCGGAGTTCCCACCGCTCTCGACCGACTGATCGACTCAGTCCTGCGTCTTCGCCATGTTCTCGAAGCGGGTGCAGTAGTCGAGGAACGCCAGCCGGCACATTCCGGTGGGGCCCGCACGGTGCTTGGACACGATGATCTCCGCCGTTCCCTTGTCGGGCGAGTCACGGTTGTAGACCTCGTCGCGGTACACGAACATCACGATGTCGGCGTCCTGCTCGATCGAACCCGACTCACGCAGGTCGGCGAGCATCGGGCGCTTGTCGGCACGGGCTTCGAGGGCACGGGACAGCTGTGACAGCGCCATGACCGGGCACTCCAGCTCACGAGCGAGGATCTTGAGACCACGAGAGATCTCGGAGATCTCCACCTGACGGCTCTCGGCATTGGCCCGGCCGCTCATCAGCTGGAGGTAGTCGACCACGATCAGGCCGAGCTCACCGACACGGCTCTTGAGGCGACGGGCCTTGGCCCGGATCTCCATGATGGTCAGGTTCGGGTTGTCATCGATCCACAACGGGGCCTCACCGAGACGGCCCATGGCACGGGAGATCTTCGACCAGTCCTGCTCGTTGAGCTGGCCGTTGCGCAACCGGTTGGCGTCGATGCGGCCCTCGGAGCCCAAGATGCGCTGCGTGAGTTCGAGGTGGCCCATCTCCAACGAGAAGAAGAGCACCGGCTTGTGCGACCGGAGCGCCGCGTTGGCGGCTGCCCCCAACGCGAACGAGGTCTTGCCCATGGCAGGTCGCGCGCCGACCACGATCAACGCGTTCGGCTGCAGCCCGGCCGTGAGCACGTCGAGGTCGGTATACCCCGACGGGGTACCGGTGATCGCCTCACCACGCTCGTAGAGCGCCTCGAGCCGGTCGAGGCTCGCATCGAGGAGATCGCGGAGCTCGACCATGGTGTCGCTCACGCGGCGCTGGGCCACGTCGTACATCATCGACTCGGCGTAATCGAGGGTCTTCGTGACATCGTCGAGCGGTGCATACCCGAGTTCGGCGATGTCGCTGGCTGTCTGCACCAGCTTTCGGAGGAGCGCGTTCTCCTCGACGATCTTGGCGTAGTGCGCCGCGTTGCTGACCGCTGGGGTGCGCGCCTGGATCGAGAGCAGCACCGCGGGGCCGCCGATGGCGTCCAGGAGGCCGGCCCGCTTCAGCTCCGCCGCGACCGTGACGGGGTCGACCGGTTCGCCGGCGGCGTAGAGCGTGGAGATCGCGTCGTAGATGTGCGCGTGCGCCGGCTTGTAGAAGTCGCCGGTGTTGACGCTCTGGACCGACTCCGAGATCGCCGACTGCTTGAGCAGCATCGCGCCGAGGAGCGACTCCTCGGCCTGAACGTTGTGGGGCGGAACACGACCTTCGACAGGGCGGCCCGGGGAAGCGTTGGACATCACCGTTCATCCTCGTCGCGAGGCCCTGTGAGGCGTAAGGGGAACAACCTTCTCATACTTGGGGACACGATCTCGTCACCTGGGGAAAGGCTCGGGACAGTTGGGGACACTCTGTGGATACTCGCGTCGACCCCTGACACTCACCCTCTACAGAACCCCGAGATTCAACGTCGAACGCGCCACAGGCCCCGATCGGCGGACCGATCGGGGCCTGTGGAGAAGCACTGGACAACTCGTCCGGTGCGCGCTACGTGTTACGAACCGGTGACCTCGACGGTGACCGGGAACTCCACGTCGCCGTGGAGACGGATCTGCACCTGGTGCGAACCCGTGGTCTTGATGTGCTCGTCGAGATGGATCGTCTTGCGATCCAGTTCGACGTTGGCCTGCTCGGCGATCGCGTGCGCGATCTCCACGTTCGTGACCGAACCGAAGAGCTTGCCACCGGCCGCAGAGCGGGCCTTGACGTTGATCGTGCGGGACACGAGCACCTTGGCGATCTCCTCGGCCGACTCACGGTCCTTCGCATCCTTGATGCTCTGGGACCGACGCATGGCCTCGGCCTGCGCAGCACCACCGGCGGTGGCCTTGATGGCCAGGCCTCGGGGCTCGAGGAAGTTGCGGGCGTAACCCGGAGACACCTCGACGATGTCGCCGCGACGGCCGAGGCCGGCGACGTTCTCACGGAGCAACAGCTTGACGTCGATCATTCTGCAGCCTCCGTCACGCTCTCCTCGGCCACATCGGCGTCGCCGCCGGTGGCTTCGGCGTCGGCACCCTCGAGGGGCTCGAACTCGGAGTTCTCGTCACGACGCGGACGACGCGGACGATCGTCGCCGTCACGCGACGGCCGGCCGCGCTGGGTGGTCACGCGGCTCGTGTACGGCAGGAGGGCCATCTCACGGGCGTTCTTGATCGCCTTGGCGATCTCGCGCTGCTGCTGGGTGTCGTTGCCGCTCACCCGACGGGCGCGGATCTTGGCCCGGTCCGAGACGAAGCGACGGAGGAGGTTGACGTCCTTCCAGTCGACGTACTCGACGCGCTCGCTGACGAGCACGCTGACCTTCTTCTTGCCGCCACGCCGTGCGGCGTCACGGGGTTTGGTTGAACGTTTCGGCTTCGCGGCCATTAGAACGGCTCCTCGTCGTAGTCATAGGTGGGGGCAGGGGCGTTGGGGGTCGGAGCGGACTGGCTACCGCCACCACCGCCTCCTCCTCCACCGCCACCGTCGTACGAGCCACCACCGGTGCGCTCGTTGCGGGAGACCGATGCGGTCGCCCATCGAAGGCTGGGGCCCACCTCATCGGCGATGACCTCGACCTTGGAACGCTTGTCGCCGTCCTGGGTCTCCCACGAACGCTGGTCGAGTCGACCGGTCACGATGAGGCGGGTGCCCTTCGTGACGCTCTCGGCGACGTTCTCGGCGAGCTGGGCCCAGCAGACCACGTCGAAGAAGGAGGTGGACTCCTCCCACGCCTGGGTCTGACGGTTCTGCCAGCGCCGGTTGACGGCCAACCCGAAGGTCGCCACTGCCTGACCCGACGGCGTGAAGCGCAGTTCGGGATCGCGGGTGACGTTGCCGATCAGGTCGACGTTGTTTCCGTTTGCCATGAGATTCCTCCTCAGTCGGCAGCCGGGACCGGCTCACCGAGAAGCCCACGCTTCTCGGCTTCGGCCTCGGGCAGACGCATGATCTTGTGGCGGACGACGTCGTCCGCGAGACGGAGGAAGCGATCGAGCTCGTTGAGGTTCGACGCCGGGGTGACGATCTCGAACACCGTGTAGATGCCCTCGAGCTTGTGGTTGATCGGGTAGGCGTAGCGACGCCGGCCCCAGAAATCGGTCTTCGCGATATTGCCGCCGTCGGCTTCGACGAGCTCACCAACCCTCGCGTTGACTGCTTTGACCCCGGGATCATCGACGTCGCCGTCGACGATCACCATGAGTTCATACGCGCGCATGTACATGTACCTCCCTGTGGACCTCGGCCACGCAGGGCCGGAGGGCCCCGGACGGTCCGGGGCAGGGCGTCGATCGACAGACGTCGAAACGACCGGGCAACCCTACCCGCTCACGAGGACGGGCACCATCTGGACCGGTGCCGAAGGAAGTTCGACGTCAGCGGACCGCTCCGGTCGCCTCACGTCGAACTTCGGCCGGACGCGACGATGGGCGCCCTGTCGGGCGCCCATCGTGTGCACGAGTCGTGATCAGGCTGCGGACGTGGAGCCGTAGAGGGCCATCGCCTCGGACTGCTCGGCGCTCAGGTGGTAGCTCTCGTCCGCGTTGGGGAACGAACCGCTGCGCACGTCGTCGGCGAAGCGGGTGATGGCCTCGACCGACACCGACTTCACATCCGCGTACCGGCGCACGAACTTGGGGGCCATGCGGTCCTCGATGCCGAGCAGGTCGTGCATGACGAGCACCTGGCCGTCACAACGCGAGCCGGCACCGATGCCGACGGTGGGGATGTCGAGCGCATCGGTGATCATCGCGGCGACCTCGTCGGGCACCCCTTCGATCACAAGGGCGAAGCAGCCGGCGTGCTGGAGGGCCTTGGCGTCGGCGACCAGCTGCAGCGCAGCCTGTGACTCGCGACCCTGCACCTTGAAGCCGCCCATGGCGTGCATCGACTGCGGGGTGAGGCCGATGTGGCCCATGACGGGGATCTCGGCGTCGACGATGGCCTCGACCATGCCGATGCGCTTGGCGCCACCTTCCAGTTTCACGCACTGGGCACCGGCTCGGATGAGCTCGGCGGCGTTGTGGACCGTGTCGGCCGGCGACACGTGGTAGCTCATCCACGGCATGTCACCCACGATGAGGGCTGCGGGCTTGGCCCGAGCGACCGCGGCGACGTGGTGTGCCATGTCGGCCACCGTCACCTGGAGCGTGTCGTCGTAGCCCAGGACCACCATGGCGAGGGAGTCACCGACGAGGATCATGTCGACCCCGGCCGCATCGGCCATACGGGCGCCGGGGGCGTCGTAGGCCGTGACCATCACCATCGGGTCGGCACCGGCGCGCACCTTCGAGGCCGAAACCTGAGGAACGGACACCGGTCGACGGGCGAGCTCGGTAGGACGAGAACTGCTCATGCGAGCACCTCCATTGTGAGGTCCGGCGCCATTCAGCTACCGGCCGATGTCCGAACTGTATGACGGGAGCCCCGGAAACACCAGTGGCAATCCTCGCCCGCCCGGGGGATTCTCAGCCGGGGGCAGCCGTGGTGGTCGGCGCCGCAGGTGCGCCGCCGGCGGGAGGTGCGGCGCCGTCGGGTGGCGGGGCTGCAACCGGCGGAGCGGTGGTGGTCGTCGTGGGGGCGTACCTGTCGTCGAGGGGCTCGACATTCGTCCCGGCATCGGTCGGGGTGAAGGCACAGCCCCGAGCTCCCTCGGTCGCCGCCGTCATGTAGCTCTTCCAGATGTCGGCCGGGAACGATCCGCCGGTGACCTTCTTGTCGCCGCGAACCGCGTCCATGAGACGGGCCGCTTCGCCGGGCTTGTTGTCGTACCCCATCCACACCACGGTCGTGATCCGGCAGGTGAACCCGGCGAACCAGGCGTCGCGGTAGTCGTCGGTCGTGCCCGTCTTGCCGACGGCCTTGGTCTTGAGGCGGGCCCGATAGCCCGTGCCCAACGGATTGTTGATGACGCCGGCAAGCGTCGAGTTCACCGTGTCGGCCACCGCCGGTGGGATCACGTCCGGTGTCGGCTGCTTCTCGGGATCGGTGCTGACGTCGTAGAGGACGGTGCCGTCCGCGGCCTCGACACGACGGATGATGTAGGGCGGCTTGCGGGTACCTCGGTTCGACAGCGTGGAGTAGGCGGTGGCCATGTCGAGCACCGACACCTCGCCCGAGCCGAGCACGGCCGACGGCTCGGCGGGCACGTTGCCGGTGATGCCCAGCTTTTGGGCCATCTCGACGAACTTCTCGGGGGTGATCTCGAGCATGATCTGGGCGAACACGGTGTTGGCCGACTCCCACGTGGCCTGTTCGACCGTGAGCTTCCCGAGGTCCTTCTCCTCGTAGTTCTGGATTCCCCAGGGCTTGCCGTCGTCGAGCTCGGGAAAGATCCAGCCCGCTGGCGCCCACTTCTCCGACTTCACCGAGTAGCCCTCGTTCACGTACTCGGCGAGGGCGATCGTCTTGAACGTCGACCCGGGCCCACGCCCACTACCGCCGCCCGCCTTGCCGAGCGCGTAATTGACCTCGGACGCGTCGAAGTTCTGCCCACCGATCAACGCCACGATGCGGCCGTTGTCGTCGATCGACACCATGGCGCTCGACGGATCGTCGGGTTGGTTGAGCACCTGCGCCGTCGACAGCTGCGCGGCCGCTTGGAGGCGCGGGTCGACCGTCAGGTACACCTTCAGGCCCTGCTCGAGAAGTTTCGTCTCGCCGACGTTGGGCATCGCCTTGAGCTGCTGGCGCGTCCACTCGGTGATGTACTTGCCGCCCACGTCGGCGAACGTCTTCTTCACGATGGGACCCGTCGTGGCGGGCGGTGTCTGCAACACCAGCTGATCCAAGGGCTCGGCCGCCGCGGCCTCCGCCTCCTCCTTGGTGATGTACTTCTCCTCGAGCATGGCGTCGAGCACGGTCTGACGGCGGCGGGTCGCTTCCTTGTTCTCCTCCGGCTTGCTCGGATCGGAGGGATCGTCGGCGTACCGCGGCGCACGGATCAGCCCAGCGATGAAGGCCGACTCCGAGACGGTCAGGTCGGCGGCGTCCTTGTCGAAGTAGGCCCGCGACGCCGCCTCGACACCGATCGCACCTCGGCCCAACGGGACCTCGTTGAGGTACCGCTCGAGGATCTCGGGCTTGGTCAGCTTCCGCTCCAGCTTGATGGCGATCGCTGCTTCCTTGAGCTTGCGCTCCGGCGTGCGGTCGGCGGTCAGGTACACCGACTTCACGTACTGCTGGGTGATCGTGGAGCCGCCCTGCCGCGACGCCGAGCCGCGCAGATCGCGGTAGAGCGCACGGGCAATGCCCCACGGGTCGACGCCTCCGTGGGTGAAGAACGAGCGATCCTCGGCGGCGACCACGGCGTTGATCAGATTCGCCGACATGTCGCCGATGTCGATGATCACCCGGTTGCTGCCGCCGGCGGAGAACTGCGCGACCGAGTTCGACGGCGAGCACTCGCCGTCGGCGACGTCCGCGAGGCACACAAAGGAAGTGGTCTTCACGGTGCGCGTCGGGTCGGGGATCTTGACCGAGTTGAGCGCGACGAACCCGATGCCCACCGAGGCCACGCCGAGCAGCACCGCCGCGAACGTCAACCGACGGAGCCACACGCGCCACGACGCCCGCTGCTTGCGCGGCGCCGCCTTCTTCTTCGGCTGCGCACGCTGCTTGGTCGCCGTGCGAGCCTCCGATTCGGGAACGCGCCGAGCCTGAGGGGTCGGCTTCGGCCGAGGTTTCGCCGGAGGACGCCGGCGGGGCTGATCTTCGGTCATCGCCGCGTCACGCCGACTTCCGCGGCCCCAACAGGTAGCTCGACAGGAGGTGGTTCCAGCGGCAGCCAATGCACACCTCGACGAGGTAGCAGCGATGCTCCCCGGCCCGTTCGGCGAGTCGTTGCAGCTCCTTGGCCGAGGTCACACACCGACCCTGGGACGGGAGTCGCGGGCCGAACACGAACCGGACGTTCTTGAGGGTGCGCTCGCCGCAGATGGGGCACGGCTTCGACGCCGCCCGCGAGTAGTCGCGACCGACGCGCATGAGTTCGATCTGCGCATCGCAGACCTCTTCGCGGTCCACTTCACCGGCCCGCACCGCACGAAGAAGCCGCCGGCGATCGAGCCGGTAGTCGACCGTGCCCGGGGTGTCACCCGGTCGGCCCGACGAGTTCGCTTGCGGAAACAGCACCTCGGCAGGCTATCGACCCCCGGTGACGGAGTACACGGCGGGGACGCTCACCCACGGCGCGAGGGGTCCCCACGCGCCGAGCGGCGATCAGCAAGAGTTGTCCCGTGGCAGAGCAACCTCCCAGGAAGTCCTCGGGTAGCGGCGCCCCCTCGGGGCCCGGCTCCCGGCCGCGTCACCCGTCCGCCGGCAACCTCGGCGACCGGCCGACGCTCGTCTCACCGACGGATGCCCCGCCATCGGTGTCGACCCTCGGCTATCCGGCCGGTGCAGCGTTCGCCCCCGGCTCGGTTCGCCTCGGTCCCGGCCTGACCGACGACTCGATCGACCGGTTGGTCGGGAGCGGCGACGGCCGGCGCATCCTCGAGCTCGGTTGTGGCGACGGCAGCAACGCGATCGCGCTCGCCCGACAGGGCGCCCGTGTCATCGTGGTCGACTCGTCGGCGGCCCGCCTGGCGGTCGCCCGCAACCACGCCGAGTCCCAGGACGTTCGCATCGAGTTCCACCACGGCGACCTCGCCGACCTTGCGTTCGTCCGCGCCGACCAGATCGACCTCTGTCTGGCGGTGTACTCCCTCGCGGAGGTGGCCGACGTCTCGCGCGTGTTCCGTCAGGTACACCGCGTGCTGCGCACCGAAGCGCCGTTTGTCATCTCCTTGCCGCACCCGTTGGAGCTCATGGCCGAGGCAGACGCCGACGGCGAAGGGGTTCGGTTGAAGCGATCGGCGTTCGACCAGAGCCGTGTCGCGATTCCCGGCGCCTCGACCCAGATCGAGGCGCACCGCATCACCGACATCTTCACGGCGCTCACCCGGTCGAACTTCCGCGTCGACGCATTGCTCGAGCCGCCGATGGACCCGTCGGCGGAGGGTGGGTTCTCCAGCCCGGTGCACGAGTGGGTACCGGCCACGGTGATCATCCGGGGCCGCAAACAAGGCATCTGAGCGGCCCGGACGGCCGGCTACCCCGGTCGGGCGGCCCACCAGTCCGAGACGAGCCGGACGGCGGTGTCACGATCGACGGCTCCCTCGTCGAACCGGACCTGCTGGAGGAACTCGAGGGCAGCGCCCACGTGGCGTCCGGGTGACAGGCCGAGGATCTCCATGACCTGCTGGCCGTCGAGCGCCGGCCGCAAGTCGTCGAGGTCGTCGCGCTTGGCCAGATCGGCCAGCGCGGACCGCAGCGCCGCCACGGCGGTGTTCGGCAGCCCGACGAGACCGAGCAGTTCGACCACGTCGGCCAGGTGCTCCCCGGCCCGGTGGGCGAGCCGGCGCAGCTCACCGTCGGTCCAGACCGGACCGTGACCGCCGACCGACGATGCGACCGAGACCAGCCGGGCCACTCGATCCACGACCTGCCCCGAGTGTCGCAAGGACCGGAGTCGATGTCGCGCCGCCGATTCACCGTGTCCGGCGAGCAGGACGGCGAGGCGGAAATGCGCATCGGGCCGGGCCGCGACCACTGCGTCGAGGGGGCCGTCGACCAGCTCCGGAAGGCAGCGGTCGGCCAGACCGGTGGTGACCAGCAGCTCGAGACCGCCGCGGGGGTCGGCCACACCGAGGAGCTTGTCGAGCTCGTCGCGCACCCGCTCGTGGCTCACCACGTCGAGGCGAGCGTTCATGGCCGTCATCGCCGCGACGACGTCGGGGGCCGGGACGACTCCCAGGCGGGCGACGAAGCGGGCGGCGCGCATCATGCGGAGCGGGTCGTCGGAGAACGACTCCGACGGCTGCAGCGGGGTACGCAGCACCTGGGAGCGGAGGTCACCGACCCCGTCGAACGGGTCGATGAGACGGGGCGTGCCCGCCGTCAGCTCGATCGCCAGGGCGTTGATCGTGAAGTCCCGTCGCGACAGATCGACCAGGACGTCGTCGGCGAACACGACCGCTGGCTTGCGGCTCTCGGGGTCGTAGGCCTCGGCCCGATGGGTCGTGATCTCGATGAGCCGCCCCCCGACCTTCGCCGCGATCGTCCCGAACCGCTCGCCCTGGGTCCAGAGCGCCTCGGCGATCGGCCCCATTGCTGCCTTCACCTCAGCTGGTGGGGCATCGGTGGTGAAGTCGAGGTCGACCTCGTCCAGGGCCGTCCCGCCGTACAGGTCGCGCACCAGCCCGCCCACGAGGTAGAGGCGACGCCCCGCCGCGGCAAAGGCGTCGACCAGCGGAGCGCACTCAGCGAGGATCGCCTCGGCACCGGCGGGCAGTTCGTCCGCGGGCCGATCGGTCACCGCAGACCGTGCAGTCCGACGACGGCGTCCACCACTCGTCCGAAGGCGTTGGTGCCGACCGACCCCGTACTCGGGGGCTCTGGATGGGACGGCTCGCCGAGCAGCGCCGACATGGTGGCGAGCGCCGACCGTTCGAGGGCACCGAGGTCGTAGCCACCTTCCAGGAAGGCCACCGTGCGGCCGGGGGGAACCGCTTCCATCAGCAGGCTCGTCAGGTCGGCGTAGTCACCGGCGCTGAGACCCATCTCGGTGATCGGATCGTCGCGATGGGCGTCGAACCCCGCCGAGATCAACAGCCAGGTCGGGTCGAACCGGTCGATGATCGGCCCCACCGCATCCTGCACCGAAGCGAGGTAGGCGTCGCCGGTCGTGCCGGCCACCAGCGGGAGGTTGACGGTGAGGCCCTCGGCTCGCGGCCCCCCGACCTCGGCGAGTGCACCGGTGCCGGGATAGAGCGGCGACTGGTGCCACGACACGAACAACACGTTCGGCTCGTCGTAGAAGATGTCCTGGGTCCCGTTGCCGTGGTGGGCGTCGAAGTCGGCGATCAACACACGCTCCCCGGCTGCGACCAGGGCCGCTGCCGTGACGGCCACGTTGTTGAGGAGACAGAAGCCCATGGGGCGCTCCCCGGTCGCGTGGTGCCCCGGCGGACGAACAGCGCAGAACGCCGCCGACCCGACACCCTCCCGCAGGGCCTCGACGGCGGTGAGGCCCGCACCCGCACCACGCTCGGCGATGTCGACGGATTCCGGGCTCACGGCGGTATCGGGGTCGAGTTGCACCGATCGGCCCCGGACGGAGTCCAACGCGGCGAGCATCGGCGCATCGTGGACGCGGGCCAGCTCGGTCCGGGTCGCGGCGCGGGGCTCGAGCCGAACGATCCCGTCGCGCACCGCCCCCGACCGGGTCGCTCGGAGGACCGCCTCGAGCCGCTCAGGCGACTCGGGGTGGTGGGGGCCGGCACGGTGGTTGACCGCCCGCTCGTCCGTGACCAAGACCATCATCGTCGGCAAGCGTACGATGAGCGCCGACGTGGCGGTGACCCACGTCTCGATCCAGCCCGAACGCGCCACCGTTGACCGCGCCCTTGACCTCGTCCGACCACCTCACGGCAGCGCTTATGACCCGTCGATCACTCATCGTTGGCAAGGACCGGTTCGTCGTCGGTCCCTGGCACGACGATCCGACGTTGGCGTACGTCGCCGTGGCGCCGTCGGCCTCGGTGCTCACCAGTCGGGCGGCGGTCGAGCGGTGTCTCGACCAGCTGTC
>CALMLJ010000039.1 GCA_937868025.1 uncultured Acidimicrobiaceae bacterium | reverse complement strand
GTTTCGGACACAGCGGCTGCAGCGATGATCTCCGCCATCGACAGCTTGTGGTTGAGACCTCCCCACGGCTAAAGCCGGGGGATTCCTAGCTCGGGTTGCCGGTGTCCGGGGGCCTGGGCTCCCGGTGCTCTACGGGCACGGGTGTGCTCGTGGAGGCCGGGCTGACACCGTCAGCGCTAGCAGGGACGAAACCGGCCCTGGCCACCATGACGGTGGCAGCGTTTCGGTCGCGACCAGCGGTGTGCCCGCAGGTATCGCAACAGAAGGTGCGTTGAGACAACGGGAGGCGGTGCTTGGCTCTCGCACCGCAGGACCCGCAGTCCATGGTCGTGTACGCAGGGTTCACCAACACCACCTGGCGGCCGTGCCGTCGGGCCCGTTCCACCAGGATCCGTTTGGTGTCACCGATCGCAGCGTCCGCCGCCGTTTTCGACATCGTCGATTTGGCGAGGAACGCCGGACGGAAATCTTCGACCGCGATCTGGTCGTGCTGATCAACCACCTGTTTCGCCCACTTGTGGGCGTCATCGCGGCGCCGCCACACCATCTGCTGGTAGATACGCGCGGCTTCCTCTCGAGCTGCGACATACCCTTTCGACAGTGGCTGGTTGCGGGGCCGGCGACGTCGGGCCATCTTGCGTTGCGCAGACGCCAACTTCTTCGCGAGGCGTGCCCCGTGGTTGGAGTGAGGCTGATCGAACGCAGGGTCGGTGGTTGTTGCTGTGGTCTTCACACCCCAGTCGATACCGATCGCCCTCCCGACCGGCGTTGCCGTGTCGATGCTGCGGCGGGTCACGAACGACGCCCACCAGTGACCGGACGCGTCGCGGTACACCCGCACCGATGTTGGGGCCTCGGGAAGGTCGCGGGACCACACCACCGGTATCGACACACCGCCAGCAACAACCAGACGGCCCTCAGGGCTGAGGTTGAACCCGCGGCGCGTGTAGTTGACCGACGGCTGGGACTGGTGGCGCGAATGAAATCGGGGTAGTCCCCGACGCTTCGACCGGGCCACCCCGGTCGCGGAATCTTTCAACGCTTTGGAACGGGCGGCACAGAAATCGCGGATCGCTTGCTGCTGCACCACCGACGACCCGGCCGCCAACCATGCCGACCAGCCCGCATCGGTGTTACGCCAGTCGGTCAACTCGCCGTCGAGGTCACCGGCGCTGATCGTCACACCCTCGTGCTCGTACATTTCGCTCGAGCGGCGCACACACTGGTTCCACACCCAACGCGCACGATCGCCCTCCTCACAGAGGTGGCGTCGCGCTGTTTTGGAGGGTCGCAGCCGGTAGTTGTACCGGACCGTTTCGAACGTCATCAACATCTATGTGCACCGCATCGCGCCTGTCCCCACCGTCGGTGCCTGGTGCCACGCTCGCCGGATGTTGCGATCGAACAACAACGTTGCCTACGACTGCGCCTACCACGTGGTCTGGTGCCCCAAATACCGGCGCTGTGTTCTCGACGAGGAGGTCGGTCGACGCCTCATTGAAATCGTTCGCGAGGTCTGCTCCGAACGGCGAGCAACGATCATCGAGATCGAGACAATGCCCGACCATGCCACCTTCTCGTCGAGTGCGATCCACAGTTCGGCATCGCTCGACTCGTCCAGCAGGCCAAAGGCCGGTCCTCGCGGGTGCTGCGAGCAGAGTTCCCGCGTCTGCGCAAGCTTCCAGCCCTTTGGACGGGAAGCTACTTCGTCTCAACCGTCGGAGGAGCCCGCTCGAAGTCGTCAAGCAATATGTGGCCAACCAGAGACACCACTAGATCCGCACCTCCGGTGCGGGCGGGGCTCTACCTCCCCACGGCTAAAGCCGGGGGCATCCCGCCCCACACCCCATTCTGGTGAGGTCGGCAGCGCTCGCGGTCATGTCGAACATGTGGGCCGGCCCGGCGCACTTCCCCGCAGCACGCTCAGACGAGTCGGCCGTCGTGGGACTCGCGCGTGACCGCCGCGATCCGGCGCAGCAGGTCGAACCCACGCTCGGTCGACTGCTCGAGCTCGTCGCGCCACACGCCGGTCGAATCGCCGTCAGCGAGCTCGGTGAGCCGGGTGTGGCTGTAGTCCCACTCGTCGACCAACAAGGCGTATTTCTCCAACACCTCGGGGTCGGTGCGGCCGAGCGATGCGTTCAGGGAGGCGACCGCGTCCGCTGCGCCAGCGTTGGCCCACGAGGCCAGGTCGTACATGCACGACTGGACGGCCAGGCCGACACCGTCGCGCTCGTCGCCGGTCCAATGATCGAACGGCTCCAGGTACTCGGCGAGGCCGAACTCTTCACCGTCGAGATGGGTGACGGTGACCCCGCCGTCGTCCATTCCGATCGTCAGGCTGATCGTGCACTCGTCGAGCCGCACCGCCACGTAGTCGTCGATCAGTTCGACAGTCGGTGGCGTGTCCTGGCCCATCGCAAACCACGAGAGTGCTGCCTCGGCGCGCTCACGAGTGCTCCTCTCGTCGGTGCCGGCGTCGGCCAGTGCGACGTCGCTTTCGTGGTGGTCGGTTGAACGGAACTGGCCGCCGAGCGAGCTCGGCGTGCCCTTGGGGTGGCGTGCGGGCGAGGACATGGCAGAGATGTGGGTGGCAGAACCGACCGATACTCCCCCCGGACGCGACGAAGCGCCGTCACGCTGGGGCGACGACGCTTCGTGTGGAGGTCAGAGGTCGGTCACTTCGAGTTGCGGCGCTCCCGGATGACGAGGGCCGAAATGCCGATCAGGACCAGGCCGATGGCGAGGGCGGCGATGATGGTCGTGGCCGAACCCGTGAAGGCCAGGCTCGTTGCCGGCATCGGGTTGTCGACGCTCTGTCCGGCGACCGCGATGGCGAGAGTCGTCGTCGGTTCGGCGACCGTGCTGGTGGCGCTGATGTTGACCTCGGCGGAGGCTGCGGTCGTCGTGGTCTTGGCCTCAGCGGCCGTGGTCGACGTCGAGGTGGCAGCAGTGGTGGTCGACGATGTCGGGACAGTCGAGGTGGTGGCGGGGACGGTTGATGTGGTCGTCGTCTCGTCGACACACGGAGCGCCCCAGAACTGCTGGGCGGTCTGCAATTGCGCGGGGAACAGCAACGGCCCGTGATCGAAGCCGGTGTTGATGGTCTGCGGGGCGTGGCCCGTGATCACGTCGAACTGGGTGGCGCCGCAACCCTTGGAGAACGTGACGGTGACCGTGCCGGCCTCGCTGAGCGTGAACGGCACCGTCTTGACGAGCTCCTGGGGCCAGGCGACACCGTCGCCGGGCATGGCGTAGATCACGGCCTTCGCCTCGAGCGGCGAGCAGAGCGGAGCGTTGACGTTGACCGTCAAGGTGAAGGCGTCAGCGGTCGAGTTCACGTAGTTCGACAGCGAGAACAGCGGGTCGACACATGGGGCCGACTGGTCGGCGTTCACCGTGCGGGAGACGGTGACGTCCGAGCCTGTGACCGTCGATGCCGACGCCGGCACAGCGGTGGTGATCGAGGCGGCGCCGACGATGACGGCTGCGGCGATCATGAACTTGGGGAAGCGGATGCTCTTCATGGTGGGGGTTCTCCTGGGGAAGTGGTGAGGGGCGGCGGTGGTGCCTCCCTCACTGCTTCTGTGCACCGGTTGAAGGTGGTTCCCGCCGACGCTCCTCGGCGGGCCGCTCAGCTGTGCACGTACTCGCCGAGGACGTCGCGTGCTGTGTTCAGCCGCACGAAGGCGGCCGGCTCGCCGCCCTGGTCGGGGTGGAGGCGCCGCACGGCCATCCGGTACGCGCTCACCCGTGCCACCGGTTGGGACAACAGCTCCGCCGCCGTGAAGATCGGGACGGCCGACACCGCCGGGTCGATCGCCTCAGCCGCCAGGATCTCCGCGGCCGCTTGCACCGTCATCGTGTCGCCGCCCGCGGGCATTGCGCGCCCAGCCGGCAACGCCTCGAACCCGACGTACTGCTCACCGCCGGCAGCGATCCCGTAGCGGTCGAGGCGTCGCAGCGACTCCATCCCCAACGCGATGGCCCGCATGTTCGTCTGCCAGCCGTCGAGGGTGTTGCGGTACCCGCGACTCGTGAACTGGTCGCAGGCGAACCGGTACGGGCGATCGGTGCCCTCGAACGACAGGATGACCCCGGGATGTTCCGGAGCCTGGCGGCCTTTCGCCAATCCGCCGTCCTGGCGAATCGCCCCCGCCGGCACCGCCAACTGAACCACGGCGTCGATCCGCGCCGTGGGAGACGATCGCTTCAGCGCCCGGTTCTCCTTCTCCAACAGCGCCTGGGTCGCCGACCACGACGACTCGAACCGCGACGGCTGGCGGTTGACGGTGAGCTGGCGGGGCCAGACGTCGATCGGTCGGAACGTGAGGTTGAGGCGTGGCATCGGTGCACTTTCGGTCTGGGCTGGTGGGCCCGGCGGTACATCGAGAACATGCGTTGACCGGCTACGCCCCCAACGCCAGGAGCTCGTCGAAGGTCGGCACGACCAGAACCGACGGCGTCGTGAGCAGGGCACGGGCGGCGAGCTCGGACCGGCGCGCCATCAGCAACACACCCAGCCAGTTCTCGCCCGACCACACGCCGTCGCTGCCCCGAGTCATTCCCCAGAACGTGTCGCCCCACTGGTTGCCTTCCACCAGCTCGAACGGCATCGTTGCCACCAGCCACGCTCCCGGGCCGGCGAACGGATCTGCGAACTTCGCCTCGATCGCCCGGCGCATCACCCCGAGCTTCACAACCTCCCAGTCGTCGCGCAGCGTGACCCGACGCCCGAGCCGCTTCGCTTGGCCGGCCGTGGGCGCCGCAAGAATCCTGTCCTGCTCGGCCCGATCCAGCGTCTTCGCCGCAGCGAAGTAGTGCTCGTTCGACGGCGCCGTCCGACCCCCGGGCGCGGGGATCGGCCACGGGAAGAAGTTCGACGCCGGCAGGTGCAGGTAGCGACCATCCACCTTCCGGGAGAACTCCCGGATCGCAAGATCCGGTGCGGCAAGTGCCTGCGACACGAACTCTGCGATATCCGCGTAGTCCGCGAGTTCGTCGTCGATCTGTTCGGTGGGGATCCCCTCCCGTTCCGCGGCGGCCCGAATGCACGCGGCCGCGGCCGCCAGATACTCCGACGACGGGTCCTTGGTGATCTCCTGGCCGGGCCGGTACGTCGCCCACAGCTGGTCGCGCAGAGACTGCGGCACAGAGAACCAGTGGGCGCGACACATGAACGAATTCGGCTGAATCTCGGCCAGGCAACGGAGTGCGTGGCAAGCGTGACGGCTCACAGGGAATCCCCCATGTCGGTCGAGTACTCGTCCAGATAGGCCATGGCGGCGGAGAGCCAATCCGCTTTCTCAACCACACCGAGCCCCGTGTTGCATGTGTGACACAGCAGCGCACGCACCGCTCCTGTCGCATGATTGTGGTCCACCACGAGGGGCGCAGGTTCGCCCTGCAACATCCGTCGTTCAGGAAGTCCGCAGATCTTGCAGCGATGCTGCTGCGCGTCAGCCATGGCCTCGTAGTCGTCGATGGTGAGCCCGTACTTCCGCAAGAGCTTGTATCGCCGGTATACCTGGGCATCGGTGAGTCGACGTCTCCTGTGATAGCCCGGATGCTTGGCAGTCCATTCCCTTGCGCGAACGTTGTGGCACGTCTTGCAGATCCCCCGACGGCCGTCGCGATTGTTGGGAGTCGCGTGGAACATCTCGAGCGGCTTGCTGAGTCCGCAGTCCTTGCACTCCTTCGCAGACGGGGGCTCGAACTCACGCGGACGTCGTTTCACCAGCGGATCTCCGTGGGAGCGCCATCGCTTCCAATGCATCGGGCACCAACCCCGCGCCTTCGCTGGGCGATCGCACCCGTCGACGGCGCAGACCCTTCTGGCCGACTCAGTTCCCCGGTGGGTCACTGCCATCGTTCCAAATCCCGACTGTCGGAACTCCGCTTGGTGGCCGCCGACACCTCACCATCCATCCGTTCACCGTGGGTGCCGTCCATCGCCCACCGCACCTGGCACACCTCGCACACGAGCTGGTCACTGTCGGGGGCCTCGAGTTCGCGCTCGCAGATCGGGCAGTCGGGGTAGCGGAACTCGGCGTCGGGGATCTCGGCGTCGGGGTCGGCGAAGAACTCGGCTGCATCAGCCTCCTGGCCGGCGCGACGACGCTTCTCGAAGTCGTCGAGGACGCTCATCGGGCGACCTCCTCGTTGCCGCCGGCCCACCCGGTGAACCGACGCACCTTCTCGATCACCCGCTCCTCGATCAGGTCCAAGTCGAGGCCGTACCATTCGGTGACGACACCGAGAGCGTCCAGCGTTCCGACAATGCCGTCGAGCAGCCGCTCGTCGAGGTCGTAGCCGTCCCAGTGCACCGCCGCACCCCCGCACCCGACGATCTTGCCGAACAGCTCTGCGAGCGTGCCGAGCTGTGCCAGGGCGGCGGCCAGCACACTGAACGACGAGTTGGTCGCGGGAGCCGGAGCCGACCGTCGCTCCTCCAAGAGCAGCGCGATCTGGTCGCCGTCGAATCCGTTGCGACGGGCGAAGAAGCCCAGCGCCGCCATCACGTCCGCGGTCTCGTTGAGGAGGGCACCGCACACGTCATCGACGACCTCGGTGGTTCCGCTCGTGGCAGCGAACTCGACGTCGAGCAGCATCGTGAGAACCTCGATCAGCTCGCCGATCTCCTCGACCGACTTGCCGAGTCCCGGACGCAGCATCGACTCGAGGCCGTACGGCGCCTGATCGGTGGCTGGGAGGACCTGCGGTTTCTCGCCACTGGCCAGCAGACAGCGATGCGACATCTTCTGCAAGCCGGTCGGGTAGGTGCGAACGGTCGTCACGTACGGGACGTGCGAACCGTCACTCATCGTGCCGACGAGGTGACCAAGAGGGAGCGGGCAATCGGCGAAGCACGACTGACGCTGCCCGGTGCCCTCGTAGTAGTTCACGATCGGATCGCTCACAGCGCACCCCGCGAGGCGACGACCCGCACCGATGCGGGCGGATGGTGAATGCCACCGCCGGGCGAGTCGTGTCCTTCGACCGACCAGCCGCTGTACGGCGTCTCGTGGAACCCGGTGACGACGAAGCGGGAGCCCTCGGGGTAGTGGCCGGCACCGACCTGTTCCACGGTGCACCCCACTTCGATCGGTGACCCGTCGACATCGAGGTGAACCACAACAGGTTCTCGACCGTCGACAAGGCCGCGTTCGACGAGCAACGCGAGAACGTCGCGGGCGACAAGGTTGGCGGTGCTGCATCGGGCGCCGACCTCGTGTCCTCCGTGAGGCGGCAGCCGATCCGGTTCTCCGTGCGGTGAGCAGCGGCACACCGACCGCACCACCGCGTCGGCGATCATCGCCTCGGTGACGGCGGGTGCGGCCAACGACAGGCCTCGGTACAGGCCTCCGTAGTTGAACTGGTTGTCGTTCGAATCCGTGACCTTGGCCTTGACACCGCGAACCTCGAGCGCCTTGACGGTGAACGTCGATCCGTCGATCGCATCCCGATACGTGGCACCAACCCGCAGGTCGAGCGGGCACACCGCCCGCGTCACGACCCGGCCTCGTCGCTCAGCTTGCGGTTGAAGGCGGCCAGGTCGTCGAGGGTCGCACCGTGGAACATGGCGAAGGCGAGCAGCTCCGCGCAGCGATCCCGCATCCTGCGTTCGGAGTCGAGGCAGTTGCGCGCCCACGTCCTTGCCTGTTCGGCTTCGCGTTCAGCCGACAACCGCAAGGCCTCGGCGACACGCTGCCGCTCCTGCGCCTGACGATACGACTTCGACTTGAGCACGACGAAGCCCTCGGCCTCGAGAAGAGCTCGCGCCGCCACGGCGTCTGAGCTCATGCCGGCACCGACGACATCGCCGCGGCGAGAGCGGCCTGCCGTTTCGCTGTGCGACGGGCGTGGCCGGCTGCGGCGACCGCACTCTGGATGCCGGCCTTGCGTCGGCGGGTCCGGTGGATGTGGCCGATCTGGCGGGCCTGGCGGATCATCTCGTTCGCGATGCGAACCTGCATGCCAAGGCAACGGTTGATGTCGCTGCCAGCGAGGACGATGCCGACGTCGCCGAGAACAAGGTCGACGCCGCCACCAGCGTGGTGAGTCCACACTGCGGTGTCGACGTGGTGAGGTGTTGCGTGGGTGGCCATGCGGCGAGGTCCTTTCGAGAGGTTGCTTCGCTCCTATGTGGCGTTGTCCTCGCCTATCCCCACTCGCCGGCCCGAAACTCCGTCGCCCGCCTGCACCGCGGCTCGGTATCGTCGACCTCGTGAACACCACCTCGACGCTCCGATGGACCTGGCGACCGCCAGCCACGGGATTCGTCGCGGGCCGGTAGTCGCACCTCTGCCACCCCGACGGATCCCGTTCGTCGACCTCGGGGTGAAGCTCAGCTTGGTAGAGCGCCCGGTTTGGGACCGGTGAGGTCGGGAGTTCGAATCTCTCCACCCCGACAGCAGCAGCAGCAGCCAACTGATGATGACGAGATGGACGCCCGACGGGTGTAGCTCAACTGGCAGAGCAGCGGTCTCCAACACCGCCGGCTGGAGGTTCGACCCCTTCCACCCGTGCAATCTTCGAGCGGGCCGCTCACGAACAGGTGATCCGCACCCTCCTCGACGCGGCCCGGTC
>CALMLJ010000038.1 GCA_937868025.1 uncultured Acidimicrobiaceae bacterium | reverse complement strand
ACGCCTGGCTGTACCAGCCGACCAAGCCGGCTGCGGCCTACCTCCCGTAGCCACCAGATCTTCCCCTCCAACTCCCTTCACGTTGGAGATCCGTGCCGGACCGACGCACTGCGTCGCATCCGGCACGGATCTCGGCGTTCAGGCGCCGGTCGCCATCACGGGAGGTCACCGAGATCGACGTCCCCCGAATTCACCCGAACCGGGGACCCGATTCGGGTAGGTCGGGACCCCGGAACTGCTCGTACTCATTAGGATCGAGGTTCGAACACGCGAAGGGACCCTGATGACCGAGGCCAGGCACACCGAGCGAGGCGCTGACGACCCGGTGTTGTCCGACCGCGAACTCGAGGTCATGCGCCTCCTCGCAAAGGGCATGTCGAACGCCTCCATCGGGGCCGAGCTCTACATCGGCGTCGAGACGGTCAAATCGCACCTCTCCGGCATCTACCGGAAACTCGACGTGTCGAGCCGCGGCCAGGCGGTCGCATGGCTCAACGATCGCCCGGCTCTCGCCGTCGATCCCGATGCTCCCATCGCCTCGACCACGACCTCGGAGATTCCCGGAGGCGTCCGGGTCGTTCTCGCCGGCGAGTTCGACCTGACCGCGATGCAGCTCCTGTCCGACGCACTCGAGGCCGCCCGGGCGGCGAGCACCGGCGCGGTGGAACTCGACATGGAACAGGTGGCGTTCATCGACTCCTCGGCGCTGCGTGTCCTCGTCGGATTCATCACCCGAGAACCCAAGATCCCGGTGCGGATCGTGAACCCGTCGCCCTCGGTCACCCGGGTCGTCGAGTTCGCCGGGCTGAAGGGCCCCTTCGGGCTCGCCGACTGACACCACGCCGTCGTCGGGGGCGGCCGCGGAATAGGCGTCGGGGTCTCGCCGGTTGAGCCCGACATGACGACGCAGCTGCCCTCACCCTTCGACGGTCCGTACGAACCCAACCCGTCGGACTGGGTCCGCGAACAGGTCGAGGCGTACGAAGCGTCCGGTGGCACCGAAGCCAACACCCTGCTCGATACCGGCTGGCCGATCATCGTCGTCACCATGGTGGGCCATCGCAGCGGCAAGGTACGGAAGTTCGCGCTGATGCGCGTGACCGACGGCGACAACTATGCCCTCGTCGCCTCCAAGGGCGGGGCGCCCGAGCACCCGGCGTGGTACTCGACACTCCGCCACCTCCCCGACATCTACATCCAGGACGGCGACACCCCGCGCCGGTTCTCGTTGCGTGAGCTCGACGGCGACGAGCGTCGCGTGTGGTGGGACCGGTCCGTCGAGGCCTACCCGCCCTACGCCGAATACCAGGAGAAGACCGAGCGCCGCATCCCGGTGCTCCTCGCCAGCCCCGTGGAGTGAGCCCGGGAGGTCAGGCCGGCGAGAGGGCGAGCACGGCGATGTCATCGGTGATCGCACCGGCGTGGGCGAGCGCCCGCTCGCGGATGGTTGCCACGATCTCGGCGGGACGACGTCCCACCAGTTCGGCGCACAACTCACGGAGACCGGCCTCGCCGAACAGTCGGCCCTCGCCGTTCCGGGCCTCGGTCACCCCGTCGGTGTAAAGCACCAGCGTGTCGCCCGGAGCGAGCCGCACGTCGGCGTCGACCCACCGCCCGTCGGGGAGCACCCCGAGGAGTGGCCCGCGCAGCTCGATGACGTCGACGTCACCCGATGCCCGGATCACCAACGGCGGCGGGTGGCCCGCCGCGCTCAGCCTGCCGCTGACTCCGCCGGCGTAGTCGGCGTGCAGCATCGCGAACACTGCGGTGCAGAAGCGGCCGTCGTGGATCGTCGCTGCCAGCAGCGAGTCGAGCGATTCCATCAGACCGGCGGGACTGGTCGCCCACATGG
>CALMLJ010000037.1 GCA_937868025.1 uncultured Acidimicrobiaceae bacterium | reverse complement strand
TTCGCCGGTTTCTCGGTCAGCGGCACGACGGGCCTGACGATCCGCGGTGGCTTCGCCACCGACTTCCTGTCCCGCACCGGCACCACGACGTCGACCGGGGGCGCCTCGCTCACGAACGTGTCGGGCCTGAACCTCCAGTTCCTCACGATCGTCGGTCCCGGCGGCACCAACCCGACCGGGCTCCTGGTGAGCGGTGGCACGGCCACGCTGCAGAACGTCGCTGTCAGCAGCGGCACGGCCTCGGGCGCCGGCTCGAGCGCCTACGGCATCCGCGCCATCGGTGGCGCGAACCTCACCGTCAACAGCAGCACGATCACGGCGTCGGCCGGTGTCGGCGGCACGGCGGGTACGACGCCCTCGGGTGCGCTGACCGCAGGTGGTAACGGCGCCGACGGCACCGTTGGCAACAAGGACGAGAACGGCACACCCTCCGGTGCGACCGGCGGCGGCGGCGGGGTCAACCCCGGCGGCAACGGCGGCAACACCAACGGCGGCAACGGATCGGCCGGCCAGAACGGCGGAGCCGGCGGCGGCGGCGGATGCAACGGTTGCCGTTCCAACAGCAACTACAGCGGTGGCGGCGGCGGCGGCGGCACGGCCGGGTCCAACGGCTCGGCCGGCTCCAACGGCGCCGCTGCGCAGCTCGCCTACAGCGCGGCCGGATTCGCTCCCACGTCGTCCACCAACGGCGGCACCGCCGGCAACGGTGGTGGCGGTGGCGGCGGTGGCGGCGGCGGTCGCGGCTGTGAGTACTGGGCCTGTGCCGGCGACGACTCGAGCGGCGGTTCCGGCGCCAAGGGCGGTGGCGGCGGCCAGGGTGGTGGCGGCGGCACGGCCGGCACCAACGCCGGCGGCTCCTTCGGCATCTACTCCCACAACTCGACCGTCACCGTCGATGCCAACACGACCGTTTCCACCGGCAACGGCGGCGCCGGCGGCGCCGGTGCGGCCGGCCAGAACGGCGCCTCGGGCGGCGCCGGCGGTCGGGGCGGCGACGGCATCCGGGCCGACTGCTGCACCGGCGGTGGCGGTGCCGGCGGCGGTGGTGGCGGCGCCGGGGCGAACGGCTCCGGTGGCGGTGACGGCTACGCCGGCACGTGCTGCAACGCCGGCTCCGGTGGTGGCGGCGGCGGTGGTGGCGGCGGTAACGGCGGCAAGGGCGGTACCGGTGGTGGTGGCGCCGGCGGTCCGTCGATCGGCCTCCTCAAGGTCGGCACCGGCTCGGTGACCTTCGCCGGCAACACGGCGACGCAGATCACCATCGGCACCGGCGGGTCCGGCGGCGCGGCGCCCGGCGGCAACGCCGGAGCGACCGGCACCGCGGCCAAGACGGCCAGCGCCTAGGCGACATCGGCATCTGCGACAGCGAAGGGTCCCACCTCCGGGTGGGGCCCTTCGTCGCGTCTCGGCCCACTGTCAGCGGTGCCTGTCAGGCTGTGCCCACGGTCGCGATCGCCGCCCTCGGTCGCCCTCACCACCACAACGACTCCCGGGAATCCACCGTGCCCACTCGCGGCCCGTCCCACCGTCCCATCCCGCCGAAGGCCCGACGTTCCGGTGCCCTCCGTTCCGGAGCGCTCCGCCCCAGTGCCCTCCGTTCCATGGCGCGTCGGCTGGCGCTCGAGCCTCCGGGTTGGCTGCTCTCCCTCAGCGGTCCCGATCGAGCGCTCGTTGTACGCCGCGAGCTCGCCGTCGACGACCCCGATCAGCTCCTCGGCCTCGTCGCCGACGACGATTGGCGCGCCATCGCCCTCGTCCTTCCTGGTCTCAGCGACGACCTCGCCGCTCCGATCGACGTCGTGACCGTGGCGTACGTCGTCGACCGCGGCGGCGCCTGCACGGTGGCCGTCGCGATCGGTGACGCGGTCGACACCGTCGACACATCGACCGGGGTCACGGGCTTCATCGACGACCTGGCCCGACGGATGCTCCTGTTGCCCTCGGCTCCCGAATCCACGAGCTCGGCGCTGCTCATCCTGTCCGTCTGGTTGCAGAACCTCCTCGACGCGTCGTCGGATCCCGAGACCTCGGGTGGCATCGCCACGTGGACCGACGCGGTCGGGCAGCACCCCGCGTGGCGGGCGGGCGGTGGCCCCCTGGCGGTCGCCGGCTCCGTGGGCCCGAACCACCCCGACGAGCTGGCCGATCTCACGCTGTCACTCGCCCGCCACCTCGATTGGGAACGTCTGCGGCGCCTGGCCGCCGACGGAACGATCGCGATCCCCGGTCTGGCGGCGTCCGAGGCGGCATGGATGGATTGGCCGTTCTTCGCCCGGTGGACACTCGGCGTTCACCGTCCGGTCACCGAGCTCCTCGATGATCTGTCCCTGTTCATCGACGGCGGTGTGCTCCGCGATGTTCGTTACACGGTCGACGCCGTCGGCTGGCTAGGGTTCGCGGATTCCCATGCGTCATAGCTCGACAGGAGACGAATGAGCCAGGTCAGTTTCAGCCACGTGACCAAGCGCTTCGGCGACAGCGTGGCCGTCGACGACCTCACGCTCGAGGTCGCCGACAAGGAATTCATGGTGCTCCTCGGCCCGTCGGGCTGCGGCAAGACGACGGCGCTGCGGATGATCGCCGGCCTCGAGTCGGTCACGTCGGGTGACCTCGTCATCGGCGACACCAAGGTCAACGACGTCGCCGCCTCCGACCGCGACATCGCGATGGTCTTCCAGAGCTACGCGCTGTACCCGCACATGACGGTTCGCAAGAACATCGAGTCGCCGCTCGTCGCCCGGCGAAGCGGTCGTGTCGACGCCGCCGAGCGCGACCGGCGGATCGCCGAGGCGGCCGACGTCCTGGGCCTGGCCGAGTACCTCGACCGCAAGCCCGGGGCCCTCTCGGGTGGCCAGCGTCAGCGCGTCGCGCTGGCTCGCGCCATCGTGCGGCGCCCCGAGGTCTTCCTCATGGACGAACCGCTCTCCAACCTCGACGCCAAGCTGCGTACGCAGACCCGCCTCGAACTGGTCGAGCTGTGGCGCCGTCTCGAGACCACGTTCATCTACGTCACCCACGACCAGGTCGAGGCCATGACCATGGGGTCGAAGATCGCCGTGATGACCGCCGGCAAGCTGCAACAGGTCGGCGCCCCGCAGGCCGTCTACGAGCGGCCGGCCAACCTCTTCGTCGCCGGGTTCATCGGCAGTCCCCCGATGAACCTCGTCGAAGGGGTCCTCGAGACCCAGCACGTCGCCGCCGTCGCCACCGGCCGGATCCCGATCGGTACGTCGCCGTCGGTCGGCATCGGGGCGTCGGTCACGTTGGGCATCCGCCCCGAGCACGTCCGCATCGGCGGAACCGACGTCAACGCCACGGTGGTCAACGTCGAGCTGTTGGGCCACGAACGCCACGTCATCTGCAACGTGGGCGCCTCCCGTTGGGTGATCCGCCAGGGCGCCGACGAGGCAGCGGTGCAGGTCGGCGAGGCAGTCGGCCTCGCGATCGACCCTCACGCCGTCCACGTGTTCGACACCGCGACCACCGCCCGGGTCAACTGATGGCAGTCGTCGTGCGCCGCTCCCGCCGCACCCGTGAGGCGCTGCTGGCCTACGCGATGCTGGCGCCGTTGCTCGTGGTGTTCGCGATCTTCGCGTACTACCCCTTCTACCGGATCATTCACTTCGCGCTGTACCAGAAGTTCGGCAACAGCGACGAGGAGACGTTCGTGGGCCTCGCCGGCATCGGCGACGTGCTCCGCAGCGACGACTTCACGTCGGGGCTGTGGATCACGATCAAGTTCATGCTCTACACCGTCCCGGCCGGTCTCGTCGTCGGTGTCCTGCTCGCCACTGCCGCGCACCGTCGGCTCAAGGGCATCAAGATCTTCCAGACGATCTTCTCCTCGACGATCGCCTCGTCGGTGGCCGTGTCGTCGGTGGTCTTCCTGACGCTGGTCAACAAACAGGCCGGCTACTTCCAGAACGTCGGCTGGCTCGACCTCGGCACTCCCGGCGGTGCCATGCGTGGCGTGGCGCTCTCGTCGGTGTGGCAGAACGTCGGCCTCACCTTCATCATCGTGCTCGCCGGCCTCCAGGCGATTCCCGAGGAGGTCAACGAGGCGGCCACGCTCGACGGCTACGGACCGGTGCGACGTTTCTTCCGTGTCACCGTGCCGATGATCTCGCCGACGCTGCTGTTCCTGGCCGTCATCTTGGTCGTGCAGGCGCTGCAGGCGTACGCCCAGATCGAGATCCTCACCCTCGGCGGCCCCCAGCAGTCGACCGAGACCCTGCTCTTCAAGATCACCGAGCTGCAGGGGCGGACCGATCTCCAGACCGGTGCGTCGATGGCGATCGGCCTGTTCCTCCTGACCCTGCTCGTCTCGGTCGGCCAGTTCCTCATGCTCAACCGGCGGGTCCACTATGACAACTGACTCCCCCATCCTCGATGCCACGCCACGCAAGCGGCGCCGCGGCCAGCACGGCGACGCCGCCGGTCCCGCCGGGGGCTCGCCGCTCGCCAAGCTCGGCTGGTACGTCCTGCTCACGGCGCTGGCGCTGGTCATCCTGTTCCCGATCTACATGACCTTCATCCGGGCCATCTCCGGGGGCGCCGCATCGCTCTTCCAGAAGAAGCCGTCGCTCACGCCCGTCGACACCGACTGGGGGTCGTTCGTCGACGCGTTCCGCGAAGGCGAGCTCGGCGTCCCCATCCTCCAGAGCCTCCTCGTGACCGTGATCATCGTGATCGCCCAGACGTTCACGTCGACGATCGCGGCGTACGCGTTCGCCTTCCTCGAGTTCCCCTTCAAGAAGGTGCTGTTCGGCCTGATCATGGCCACGCTGCTGCTGCCGATCGAGGTGACCCTCATCGCCAACATCCAGACGATGTACGACGTCGACCTGATCAACGTCAGCGACCCGACCTACCTCCGCACCCTCGGGGCGCTCACCATTCCGTTCCTCGCCACCGCACTCGGGGTGTTCCTCATCCGTCAGGGGTTCCTGGGGATCCCCCACGACCTCTTAGACGCCGCCCGGCTCGACGGGTACAGCGACCTCAAGTTCCTGTGGCGGATCGCCGTGCCGGTCACCCGCCCCATCGTCGGCTCGTTCATCGTCATCTCGTTCCTCGGGGCCTACAACCAGTACGTGTGGCCCCG
>CALMLJ010000036.1 GCA_937868025.1 uncultured Acidimicrobiaceae bacterium | reverse complement strand
ACGAACGCGAGTTGCTCGAGGCGGCAGCGCTGCTCGCGAACGTGGGCTTGTTCATCGCCCACTCCCGTCACCATCAGCACAGCTACTACGTGATCCGGAACTCCGAGTTGTTGAGCGGGTTCACCGACCCCGAGATCGAGATCATCGCCCAGGTTGCCCGCTATCACCGGCGAGGGGAGCCCTCGCTCAAGCACGCGCCGTTCGCTGCGCTCGACGAGCACGATCAACGACGGGTGCGGTGGCTCGCCGCGATCCTCCGTGTTGCCATCGGCCTCGACCGCAGTCACGCCGGAGCGGTCGCAACCCTGGGGGTGGGCGATGCGGTCGTCGGCGGCGACGACGCTGCCTCGGTGATGATCACGGTGGTGCCCAACGGTGATGCCGATATCTCGCTCGAGATCTACTCGGCCCGGGAACGGGTCGGCCTGCTCGAGCAGATGCTCGAGCAGGCCGTCCAGGTCCGCTGACGTTCGGCGCCGGCCCCCAGCGCCGGGCGATCGACTACTTGCCGGCGATCTGCTCCAGCAGGGCGATCATCTTCTCTTCGTTGGAGGGCTCGACGTCGTCCTCGACGCCCTTGGCGCGCTTCTCCTTGAGGATGTTCATGGGGGCGACGATCACGAAGTAGACGACTGCCGCGGTCAGCACGAACGTGATGATCGCGCTGATGAACGCCCCGTAGTTGAAGACCTGGTCGTTGATCGTGAACGTACCGCCGGTTGTTCCGCCGCCGGTGATCGCTGCGATCAGCGGGGTGATGAAGGCGTCGGTGAACGCTTTGACGAGCGCGCCGAACGCGGCGCCGATGACGACGCCGACGGCGAGGTCGATGACGTTGCCCTGCAGGATGAACTTCTTGAAACCAGCGAACATGGGGATCTGCCTTTCGTCTGTGTCGGGGGTGCCCAACACCGCTGCGAAAGTTATCCCGATCGTTTCCCCGAGGTCGGGATCAGCGCGCTCAGCGCTCGAAGCGGACGACCTCGACGGTGAGCTCGCCGGTGGGCGCTTCGAAGGTCACCTTCTCGCCGGCTTTGGCGCCGAGCAGCGCACCGCCGAGCGGGGAGGTGGGGGAGATGACCTCGACCCCGTCGCGGCGCTCCTCGATCGAGCCGATGAGGAACTGCTCCTCTTCGTCGTCGCCCTCGTACACGATGGTGACGACGCATCCCTGGGCGACGGCGTCGAGCGGGCCGTCCTCGCTGATGATGGTCGATCGCTCGATGAGGGCGGCGAGATGGCCGATCCGGCCTTCCATCTTGCCTTGCTCTTCCTTGGCGGCGTGGTAGTCGCCGTTCTCGGACAGGTCGCCCATCTCACGAGCGACTTCGATCTTGCGGGCGATGTTGATGCGTCCGACCGTCGTCAGCTCGTCGAGCTCGGCCTTCAGCCGATCGTACGCGGCTTGGGAAAGTTGGTACTCGGACTCACTCATGGCGGACGAGCCTATCGTTCGCCATGACGAATGCACCGAGCCCTGCTGTGAGCGTGGGCACGCGCGACCGCCACCCGGACAGTCGTCGGGGTGGTGATCGCGATGTGATCAGCGATGTGATCGAGGTTGTGACCGTGGGTGCCGGTTCGGAACTCAGTCGAGATAGGCGTTGACCCGGGACAGGAACTCGGCCACCTCGGGGCAGTCCCGGGATCGCGCTCCGATCCTCGCCCGGACTCGGCACAGCCGGGCCGCGAGCTCGGGACTCACGCCGGGCGCCGCACGTGTCGGTGCGGGTGCGGTTGGCGGGACTGTCGATCGTCGACCGTCGGCCACCCGGGCAGGGTGCCGGGGGTCGTCGGGCGGGACGAAGTCTCGGTCACCGCTGCCGGCGACGAGCGCCCAACCTCGGTGCGTCTTCTGTCGGTGATGGAACGTGCACAGGGGATCGAGTTCGTCGAGTCGGGTGTGCCTGGTCTCGTTGAACTCGATGCGATGGTCGTGTTCGACGCGGGTGCGTGCGCACCCGAGCACCGAGCACGTCTCGGACTGCCACAGGAGCGCAAGTTGCTGCACCGCGTTGGGGCCCCGACCCAGGTGCGTGATCGACTGCACCGCTTGGCCCTTGGTGATCACGAGGTGAAGGATCGAGTCGCCGAGGAGCTCTCGGGCCTCGCTCACCGAGACCGGCCCCAGTCCGCCGATCTCACAGAGCTCGTCGCCGGCGACGCTGCCACGCCGGAGGGCCGTGAGATCGACTCGGATCAGGGCCAGGTGCTTCGGTGCCACCCGCCGGCGGTCGTTGCCCGATCCCGATCCCGACCCCGATTCCGACCCCGACTCCGAGAGCGACATCAGCGCGTCGAACATGTAGGCCTCACGGGGTTCGCGTGCGCCAGCTCGCTGCGCCTCGCGGAAGCGTCGATCGGTCTCGCGTTCGAGCCATGCCACGAACCCGGCGGATGCGGACAGTGGACCCTGGGCGGCGAGGTTGCACCGCCCTTCAGCGTCGGTCCAGACGTTGGCCTTGCGTTCGCGGTGGTGGCGCCGGGCGCGTTCCTCGCCGTCGGGGAGCGCTTGCGCCTTGCGGCGGGCTGCCTCTCGCCGGAGGCCGCTGTGGGAGTCGCGTCCTGCCTGACGCAACAGGTCGGCCTCGGCGGCCGGGTTGGCGATCGCGGCATCGGCGACGATGACGGCTTGTTCGGGCGACACGAGGCCGGCTCGCAGTGCGGCCGCGGTGTCGGGGAGCGCCTCGAGCTGTTTGGACGCTTCGAGCCGGCCGCGGGCGTCGCCGACCGAGGTGCCCTTCTGGCGGGCCATCCACTCCTCGGCTGACTGGAATCCCGACCGCCGCCACTCGTCGGCCCGGCGCACCTGGTCGGCGAGGCTGAGCTCGCCTGCGGCGCTCAGCTTCTGGGCACGGGAGAACAACTTCCAGAGGCCGGTCACGTGGGGCAGCGGCACGGCAGCGGGGTCGAGATCGGCCATGACGGTCTCGAGCGTCGAGACGCAGGTGCGGAGCAGGGCCGCCACGTCGGCCTGCTCGGAGTGGCCTCCGTTGGTTCGAATCGAACTTGTGTTCGTCACGACTCCATCATGTCACGCTCGAACGAGGTGCGAGACCGAAATTCGGCGATCGGGAAGAATCACCCATGGGTCGCCGCCGGCTCGGCGCGGGTCCGGGTAGGTCGTCGCCGCCGGATGGCTCTGACGGGGCTCACCAGACACCGGTAGTCTCGTCGGGTCCTGGTTCGCTTCGAGAGCCTGCCTGTCTGGAGTACTGCCCATGAGTTCACATCGCATCGCCGTCGTCGGTGGCGACGGCATCGGCCCCGAGGTCACTGCCGAGGCCCTCAAGGTCATCGATGCCGTCGGCGTCTCCTATGAGCGCATCGACTACGACCTGGGTGCCGCCCGCTACCTGCGCGACGGCGTGGTGCTCCCCGACGAGACACTCGACGAATGGCGCTCGGTCGACGCGATCCTGCTCGGCGCGGTGGGCGACCCGGCCCCCGGTGTCGCCGCCCCGGCCGGCCTCGTCGAGCGGGGAATCCTGCTCAAGATGCGCTTCGAGCTCGACATGTACATCAACCTCCGCCCGTTCCGGCTGCCTCCGAAGATCAACTGCGAGGTCATCCGTGAGAACACGGAAGGCACCTACGCCGGCGAGGGCGGGTTCCTGCGCAAGGGCACACCGCTCGAGGTGGCCACGCAGGGCTCGGTCAACACCCGCTTCGGCGCCGAGCGCTGCATCCGCTACGCGTTCGAGAAGGCCAACCACACCGAGCGCAAGACGCTGCACCTGATCCACAAGAAGAACGTGCTCACGTTCGCCGGCGACCTCTGGCAGCGCACGTTCGACATCGTGGCCGCCGAGTACCCCGACGTCACCACCGGCTACGACCACATCGACGCCGCGTGCATCCACTTCGTGGAGCGCCCCGAGCGTTACGACGTCGTCGTCACCGACAACCTGTTCGGTGACATCCTCACCGACCTCGGTGGCGCCGTCGCCGGCGGCGTCGGCTACGCGGCCTCCGCCAACCTCAACCCCGACCGCACCGGGCCGTCGATGTTCGAACCGGTCCACGGCACGGCCCCCGACATCGCCGGGCAGAACCTGGCCAACCCGATTGCAGCGATCCTGAGCGCCGCGATGATGCTCGACTTCCTCGGCGAGACCGACGCTGCCGAGCGCATCCAGAAGGCCTGCGAATCGCCCGAGCGCTACACCGGTTCCACCACCGAGGTCGGCGACGCCATCGCCGCGGCTCTGTAGTTCCGAAGCAACCAACCCCAGTCGAACGAGAAGGACAGACAGAGATGCCCATCACCCCCACGCCCAAGATCTGGATGAACGGCGAACTGGTCGACTGGGACCAGGCCAACATCCACGTGCTCACGCACACGCTGCACTACGGCATGGGCGTGTTCGAGGGCATCCGGGCCTACGAGACGGCCGACGGTCCCGGTGTGTTCCGGCTGACCGAGCACATCGAGCGGCTGTTCCGTTCGGCGGCGATCCTCATGATGGACATTCCGTACACGGTCGAGGAGATCGTCGAGGCGACGAAGGAGACGGTGCGGTCGTCGGGGCTCCCCGGCTGCTACATCCGTCCGATCGCGTACTACGGGTACGGCGAGATGGGGCTCAACACGCTGCCGTGCAGCGTCGACGTCGCGATCGCGTGCTGGCCGTGGGGCGCGTACCTCGGCGACGAGGCGGTGTCGAAGGGCGTGCGCATGAAGATCAGCTCGTGGACGCGCCATGACCACAACACGATGCCGCCGGCGTCGAAGACGACGGGCAACTACGTGAACTCGTCGCTCGCCAAGGTCGAGGCCCTCAAGGCCGGCTACGACGAGGCGATCATGCTCAACAAGACGGGCCTCGTCTCGGAATGCACCGGCGAGAACATCTTCGTGGCCCGTCACGGCCGCTTCATCACGCCGCCCCTCTCGGCGGGTGCCCTCGAGGGCATCACGCAGTCGACGGTGTCATCGATCGCCACCGACCTCGGGTTCGAGGTCGTGGAGGGTGAGCTGACGCGCAGCGACCTGTACGTCGCCGACGAGATGTTCGTGTGCGGCACCGCTGCCGAGGTGTCGACGGTCAACTCGGTCGACGATCGCCCGATCCCGTGCCCTGGCCCGATGAGCCAGGCCATCGCCGACACCTACGCCGACGTCGTTCGTGGCAAGGTCGACAAGTACCGCAGTTGGGTGGAACTGGCGTGAGTTCCGACCTGCCCGGCCTCGACCTTCCGAACGTCGGGGGTGAACCGGAGCCGGTGCGCGCTGTCGAGATCTTCGACACGACGTTGCGCGACGGTGCGCAGTTCGAGGGCATTTCGTTGTCGGTCGACGACAAGTTGCGCGTTGCCGAGCAGCTCGACTGGTTGGGCGTGCACTGGATCGAGGGCGGCTACCCGCTGTCGAACCCGAAGGACGAGGAGTTCTTCCGTCGTGCCCCTGCGGAGCTGAAGCTGTCGACGTCGACGCTCGTCGCCTTCGGTTCGACCCGCAAGCCGTTGGGTCGCTCCGACGACGACCCGACGTTGCGTGCTCTGGTCGAGGCCGGCACGTCGACGG
>CALMLJ010000035.1 GCA_937868025.1 uncultured Acidimicrobiaceae bacterium | reverse complement strand
CGGCGCCAACAGCTCCTCGGCGGTTCCGACCACCACGGTGGCGGCCGGGCCGTCGACGTCGACCACGTACCGGCGGCCACCGGGCCCGCCGACGTCGATGCCGCGGCGTTGCCCGATCGTCACCAGCTCCACGGCATCGACGGTGCCCAGCTCGGCACCGTCGGTACCGACGACACGACCCGAGCGCAGCGGGATGCGGTCGCCGAGGAACGAGCTGCGCCCGCCCTGCGCCCGGGTGATGAAGCACACGTCCTGGCTGTCGGGCTTGGTGGCGGTGCGGAGCCCCAGCTCGAGCGCCAGCGAGCGGACCTCGTCCTTGGTCATGTCGCCGAGCGGGAACAGCGTGCGCGCCAACGCCGGGCCGGCCACGGGGTACAGCACGTAGCTCTGGTCCTTGGCACGGTCCGCTCCACGGGCGATCCGGTACCCGCCGTCGCGTTCGACACGGCGGGCGTGATGGCCGGTCGCGACGAGGTCGAACCCCAACGCGTCGGCCCGGCGCAGCAGCTTGTCGAACTTGAGGTGACGGTTGCACTCGATACACGGGTTCGGGGTCAATCCGGCGACGTGGTCGGCGACGTAGGGCTCGACGACGAACTCCTCGAAGTCGTCACCGAAGTTGAACACGTGGTGGTCGATACCCAGCTGCTGGGCGACGCGACGGGCATCGTCGACGTCGGAGACCGAGCAACAGCCCGAGTCGCTCTCGCCGCCCCACAGCTTCATCGTGACGCCGACGACATCGTGCCCCTGGGACGCGAGGAGGGCGGCGGCAACGGAGCTGTCGACGCCACCGGACATCGCGACGAGCACCCGCGAACGCGGCGCGAGTGTCATCGGGGAAAGCTCCGTAGGCGCGTGACCGCAGCGACGACCGCAGCCGCGGCTCGCTCGACATCGGTGGCAGTGGTCGTGTGGCCGAGGGTCAGCCGCAACGAACCCTGGGCGGTCGACCGGTCGACGCCCATCGCGGCGAGGACGTGGGAGGGGTGCTGAGCACCAGATGCGCAGGCCGACGCCGCGGAGGCAGCGACGCCGGCGTCGTCGAGGAGGAACAGCAGCGCCTCGCTGTCGACCCCCTCGAAACAGACGTGGGCGAACCCGGCGGCGAGGTGCTCGGCCGCGCCGTCGACGACCCCGGAGCGGATCGCATCGGGCACACCGGCGACGATCCGCGCCACCAGGTCGTCACGCAGGGCACCGACACGTTCGACCTCGGCGCCGCGACCGGCGTCGCACTCGACGGCCGCCGCTGCCATGGCGACGATGCCGGCCACGTTGAGCGTGCCGCTCCGACGCTCGCGCTCCTGCCCTCCACCGACGTGCCGGGGGCGGACGACCGAACCGGACCGCACGACGCACGCGCCGACCCCGTGGGGTCCGCCGAACTTGTGGGCCGAGATCGACAGCAGGTCGACGTGAGGGGAAACGTGGCGCAGGTCGAGCCAGTTCAGCGCCTGCACGGCGTCGGTGTGCACGAGGGCGTTGGCAGCGCGACGCCGCACGAGTTCGGCGGCCTCGGCGACCGGCTGGACCGAACCGACTTCGTTGTTGACCGTCATCACCGAGACCAGGGTGACGTCGTCGTCGAGGACCGCAGCGAGCTGATCGAGGTCGATCACCCCGCGGGAATCGGTGCCGACGACCTTGCCGCCCACCTCGTCGACCGCCTCGAGGACGGCCGGATGCTCGACCGCCGAACACAGCACCCGGCCACCGACGGCGGCGTGACGCCCCAGCACGGCCAGGTTGTCGGCCTCGGTGCCGCCGCTCGTGAACACGACGTCACCGGCGTCGACCCCGAGCACACCGGCGAGCGCATCGCGGGCGTCGTCGACCAACGCCCGCGCCCGCCGAGCGGCGCGGTGCGCCCCGCTGGCGTTGGCCGCACCGAGCTCGATGGTCTCGAGGTAGGCCGCCCGCGCCACGTCGCGCCAGGGCGTCGACGCCGCATGATCGAGGTAGACGGCAGCGGTGCTCACCGCGCCAGGCTACCTATGTGGCTGATCGGGCCCCGTCGTGACGCTGCTGGTAGGCCGAACACACGGCGACCAGGTAGACCTCGGGCGGCACCCCGGCGGGGGGCGGTGGGGTGCACAGGGCGCTCGCCGCGGTGGCGAGCCGCACGGCGAGCGCGTAGCGGGCGAGCGCCTCGAGATCGGCAACTCTCAGGAGGAAGTTGCGGATCAGGAGGAACTGCTCGGAGTCGACGCGGCTGACGTCGAGCTGCGCGCAGTAGTACTCGAGTCCCGGCGGCGGGAAGAAGAGCGTGGGGATGGTGAGCTCGGTCGCCGCCCGCTCGCTGATCACGAACGTCCCGGCCGCGAGGTCGCCGAGTCGTTGGCTACGCGGATTGCCGAGTGCGATGAAGACGGCGATGCCGAGGGGCAGCTCCACGAGCTGGAGCAGCCCACGAACGATCGCATGGCGGAACGAGATCGGCCCCCCTTCCACCGTGACGACCCGGAGCCCGAGGATCGCCTTGCCCGGCGTCCGCCCGTTCCAGAAGGTCTCGCAGAGCGCCGGCGCCAGGACGACCACGACGAAGACGGTCAGCGCGACCCCGATCACGATCGCCGTCTCGGCGCCTGCGGTGCCGAACGCGAGGCCGATCACGGCCAGGAGCAGCATGAGCACCATGAACTGGGCCGCCAGGTCGATGGCCTTGGCGAGCGTGCGCGTCGCCAGGCCCGCCGAACGGAACTCGAGGACCACCGCCTCCGGCGTGATGATCCCCATGGTGCCCGTCACGCTCACAGCGATCACGGTACTGGCGGTGTCGGGTCGTACGATGGAGCCCCATGGACATCGACCGGTTCATCGTGACGCACCAGGCGTCGTGGAACCGACTCGACGAGCTCGTCCGCAAGGGCACCCGGTCGGTCAAGAAGCTGTCACCCCAGGAGCTCGACGAGCTCCTGACGCTCTACCAATCGACGAGCGCGCACCTCAGCACCGCTCGCACCCGGTTCGACGACGTCAGCCTCTCGAACCGACTGAGCCGCACGATCGGCGGCGCCCGGGGACTCATCTACCGCACGAAGGGCCGGCCCGGGTCGGCGGCGGCCCGGTTCTTCACCGAGACGTTCCCCGCCGCGGCCTGGACCTGCCGCCGGGCCATCGGGGTGGCCGCGTTCCTCCTGTTCGCACCGGCGCTCGCGCTCGGCATCTGGCTGTCCGCCAACGGTGAGACCCGCAACGCCGCGATCGACCCGCAGACCCAGGAACTGATCGCCGAGCGCGAGTTCGAGGACTACTACAAGTCCGAGGCCGCTGAGGGGTGGGCCTTCGAGCTGTTCACCCACAACATCCAGGTGGCGGTGCTCTCGTTCGGCGGCGGCGCGCTCGGCGGCATCGGTGGGGTCCTGCTGCTCGTGTCGAACGGGGCGAACCTCGGGGTGAGCGCGGCCGTGATGCACGCCTACGACAAGGGCGCGCTCTTCTGGGGTCTGATCACCCCCCACGGCCTCATCGAGCTGACGGCGATCGCCGTGGCGTCGGGGGCCGGCCTCAAGATCGCGTGGGCCATGTTCGCTCCGGGCGACCGCACGCGGGGTACGGCGCTGGCCGAGGAGGGGCTCCGAACGGTCACCGTCCTGCTGGGAACGATGGTGATGTTCGTCTTCGCCGGGTTCACGGAGGCCTTCGTGACCCCGTCGGACCTGCCGACCTGGTCACGCGTCGCGATCGGAGTGGTGCTCGAGATCGCCGCCCTGACCTGGATGTTCGCTGTCGGCCGCAACGCCGCCGCCGTCGGCCTCACGGGCCGCTTCGGCGAGCCGAGCATGGCCGACCTGCGCGCCGCGCAGGAGGAAGCGGCGCTGACCGAGGCGGCCTCGGCCTGACGGCCTACAACCGACCCGTGTTCTTCACGTGGAGGTAGACATCCGCGAGGGCCGGCGCGAGCTTGCCCGGCACCGCGTCGACGACCGTGGCTCCCATCCCGCGGAGGCGGGCGACGAGCCGCTCGCGGTCGTCGACCGCGGCCACGGCGGCGCTACGGCGGAACGTCTGTGCAGCATCGACCACCACCCCCTCGGACCAGTGGGCGACCTCGGGATCGCGCACCGCACCGATGACCACGAGGTTGTTGCGCAGGATCATCGGGAGCGCCGGGATCAGCGAGTCGGTCACCGCGCCGGGAGCCAGATCGGTGAGGATCACGAGCAGCGCCCGTCTCCGGAAGCGAACGAGCGTCTGACGAAAGGCCTCCTGGTAGTCACTCTCGGCCAGCACGGGCTCGAGCTCGAACATCGCCTCGGTCACTCGCGACACCTGGTGGCCATGGCGCGCTGGCGCCACGATCGACCGCACCTGCTGGTCGAAGGTCACCAGGCCGATCTTGTCGCCCAGACCGCTCGCCACGGCGGTGAGCATGATCGTGGCGTCCATCGCGTGTTCGAGGCGGGGCACGCCGTCGACCTGCGCAGCCATCAGGCGGCCGTTGTCGAGCAGCACCATCACGGTCTGGTTCCGTTCGGGGCGGTAGGTGCGCACGATCGGCTTGCCGGCCCGGGCGGAGGCGGCCCAGTCGACGCGGCGGAACTCGTCGTCGGCCGTGTACTCCCGCAACTGCTCGAACTCGGTGCCGCCGCCCAGACCGCGGGCCGAACGCAGCCCCACCTCGAGGATCCGTCCCTTCCGGATGCGCAGCTCCGCCTCGTCACGGCTCTTGAAGGGCGGGTGGATGCGCAACGCCGTCGGCACCTGCCGGCGATGCTGGCGGGTCATGAGTCCGAGGGGGCCCGTGCTCCGCATGACGACCTCGGAGATCGTGAACCGGCCGCGACGCGTCGGACGGAACGACGTGGTCAACGTTGCGGTCGCACCGGCGGCCAGGTGTGCTCCGGCCCGACGGGTGTCGGCACCCAACGAATCGGCGAGCTCGTCGGCGAGCACGAACCGGGCGGCGCGGGGCCCGGTGTTCTGCACGGTCCACGTCAGGTGCGCGCGGTTGCCCATCACCACCACGGGCGGATGGTCGCGGGTGACGACGAGGAGTCCCGGCTTCACCGCAGCGAGCGCGTCGGCCGCACCGACGAGGAGGAGCAGCAGGTTGACTGCCAGCAACGGCCACAGGAGCGACCCGTCGAACTCGCCCGGCAGGAACCAGAGGCCGACGCCGACGGCGGCGGCCAACAGGGCGAATCTTCGGGTGGGGAGCATCGGTGCGAAGGACTCGGAGCCGGATCAGCGGGGTGCCGGGACCGACGCAAGGAGCGAGTCGAGGACACCGTCGGGCGTGGTGCCCTCCAGCTCGAGCTCGGGGCGCACGAGGAGGCGGTGGCGCAGCACCGGCTTCGCGACGGCCTTCACCTCGTCCGCGGTGAGGAACGGGCGACCGGACAACCACGCCCACGCCTTGGCGGCGTGCAGCAGCGACGCGGCGCCACGGGGGGACACGCCCAGCTGCACCGCCGGAGTCTCCCGGGTCGCCCGGCACAGTGCGACGAGGTACTGGATGATGACCGGCTCGACCTGCACCCGGTCGACCTCGAGCCGGGCCTGCTCGAGGTCGGCGGCGG
>CALMLJ010000034.1 GCA_937868025.1 uncultured Acidimicrobiaceae bacterium | reverse complement strand
GGTAGGTTCGGGACGTGGTCACCCGTCCGCCCGCAGGCACGATTCCCGACACCCCCGGCAGCTACCAGTTCAAGGACGCCGAGGGTCGGGTCATCTACGTGGGCAAGGCCAAATCCCTGCGGCAGCGCCTCAACAACTACTTCGGTGACCCCCGGCTCATGCACCCGCGGACGGCGCAGATGGTGGCCACGGCCGAATCCGTCGAGTGGATGCAGGTGGCGACCGAGGTCGACGCCCTCATGTTGGAGTACAGCCTCATCAAGCGGCACAAGCCCCGCTTCAACGTGCGCCTGGTCGACGACAAGAGCTACCCGTTCCTCGCCATCACCGTGGGCGATCAGTGGCCCCGGGCGATGGTCATGCGGGGTGCCCGCAAGAAGGGCGTGCGCTACTTCGGCCCCTACGGTCACGCGTACGCCATCCGCGAGACGCTCGACCTGCTCCTGCGCACGTTCCCCATCCGCACGTGCAGCGACAACAAGTTCAACCTGCACGCCCGGCAGGGTCGGCCGTGCCTGCTCTTCCACATCGAGAAGTGTTCGGGGCCGTGCGTCGGCGAGATCGACGAGCCGTTCTACGACCTGCTGGTCGACGAGCTGATCGAGTTCCTCGAGGGCGACACCGATCGCATCGTGGCACGGCTCGAGGAGAAGATGAGGACCGCGGCCGACGAGCTCGAGTTCGAGCTCGCGGCGCGCACCCGCGATCGGCTGGGTGCGGTGCGTCGAGCCATTGAGAAGCAGCAGATGGTGGCCGACACCAACGACGATCTCGACGTCATCGGTGTGACCGACGACGAGCTCGAGGCCGCGGTGCAGGTGTTCTACGTCCGGCGAGGCCGGGTGGTGGGGCGCAAGGGGTTCATCCTCGACAAGGTGCTGCCCATCACCGACACCGAGCTGACCGAGCGCATCCTCGAGGAGCTGTACTTCGACGAGCCACCGATGGGCATGCCGAAGCAGGTGCTCGTGCCGCACCTCCCCGACGACGTCGAGATGTACGAGCAGTGGCTGACCGAGCACCGGGGGAGTCGGGTGCAGATCCGGGTGCCACAGCGCGGCGACAAGAAGCGCCTGTCGGAGACGGTGACGCAGAACGCGACCGAGGAGTTCCAGCGCCACCGGCTGCGTCGTGCATCCGACCACAACAGCCGGTCCAAGGCACTCAACGAGTTGCAGGAGTTCCTCGATCTCCCCGAGGCGCCCTTGCGCATCGAGTGCTTCGACATGAGCCACATCCAGGGCACCGACTACGTCGGGTCGATGGTCGTCGTCACCGACGGTCTGGCCGACAAGCGCGAGTACCGGCGGTTCAAGGTCAAGACGGTCGGCGGCGAGCGCATCGGCGACTCCGACGACTTCGCGGCGATGGAGGAGGTGCTCACCCGTCGCTTCACCAACTACCTCGAAGATCGCGCCAAGCCACCCGCCGAGCGCGGCAAGTTCCAGTATCCGCCCCAGCTCCTGGTGGTCGACGGCGGCAAGGGTCAGCTCACGAGTGCCTACCGCGTGCTCAAGAACCTGGGCCTCGAGGAGGAGATCCCCGTCTGCTCGCTCGCCAAGCAGTTCGAGGAGGTCTACATCCCGGGCCGCTCCGAGCCGGTCCGCGTGCCCCGCCAGTCCGAGGCGCTCTTCTTGTTGCAGCGCATCCGCGACGAGAGCCACCGGTTCGCGATCTCGTTCCACCGCGAACTGCGGGGCAAGCGCATGACCAAGTCGGTCCTCGACGAGATCCCCGGGTTGGGCGAGGTGCGCCGCAAGCGCCTGATCAAGGAGCTGGGCGGCGTCACGGCGGTGAGGAGCGCGAGCCTCGACGACCTGCGGGCCCTGCCGTGGCTCCCCGATTCGGTCGCGGAGGCGGTCTACAGCAAGACTCACGGATGATGCTGCGGTTCTCCTTCGGCACGATGGGCTCGGGCAAGTCCACCGTCGCGCTCCAGATCCATCACAACCTCCGCCGCCGGGGCCTTCGCGGTGTCCTCATGACCCAGCTGGACCGGTCGAGCGGTGTGGTCTCCAGCCGGTTGGGGGTGTCCGCCGAGGCGGTGCAGATCACCCCCGGCATGGATCTCTACGCCGCCGTGAGCGGCGTGGAGTACGCCGTGTGCGACGAGGCGCAGTTCTACGAGCCCGCCCAGGTCGACCAGTTGGCGCGAGCGGTCGACGACCTGGGCATCGACGTCTACGCGTTCGGGCTACTCACGTCGTTCCAGGGCGTGTTGTTCCCGGGCACCCAGCGGTTCCTCGAGGTCGCCGACGAGCGGCAGGAGATCCAGGTCGAGGCCCGCTGCTGGTGCGGGTCGAGGGCCACCCACAATGCCCGATTGGTCGACGGCGAACAGGTCTACGACGGTGAGCTGAAGGTCGTCGGCAACACGATCGATCTCCGCGACCAGCCGAAACTGGCCGTCGGGCCCGATGTCACCTACGAGCTCCTGTGCCGCAAGCACTGGTCAGAAGGAAGAGTCCATGCCTGACGGTTCGGTTGATCATGTCTGGGAGAAGCACGCCCAGTGGTGGCAGGACCAGTTCACCGAGGGCGTCGACCCCGAGTACACCGAGCAGATCATCCCGCTGATCATGAAGCACCTGCCGTTGCGGGGGTCGATGCTCGACGTCGGTGCGGGTGAGGGCCAGGTGGCCCGGGTGGCGGCCGAAGCCGGCCTTCGGGTCACTGCGGTCGATCCGGCGTGGCGGCAGGTCAGTGTGGGGCAGGAGCGCGCCGGCAACGTGGCCTGGCTGCAGGGCTCCGCGATGAGCCTCTCGTTCGCCGACGCCACCTTCGACGCCGCCGTCGCGTGCCTCGTGTTCGAACACATCGCCGATCTCGACGCGGCCATCGCCGAAGTGGCCCGTGTGCTCAAGCCGGGCGGTCGGTTCCTGTTCCTGCTCAACCACCCGTTGTTGCAGACGCCGGGCTCGGGGTGGATCGACGACCACATCCTCGAGGAGCAGTACTGGCGGGTCGGGCCGTACCTCCCGGAGGCCGAGACGGTCGAGGAGGTCGAGAAGGACGTGTTCATCACGTTCTTCCACCGCCCGCTCGGTCGATACCTCAACGCCCTGCACGACGCAGGGCTGCAGTTGGTGCGCTTCGAGGAGCCGGCGCCGCCGCAGGGCTTCCTCGACCGGGCTGCCGAGTACTTCGAGGCGGCGTCGATCCCGCGGTTGTTGTTCCTGTCGCTGCAGAAGGCCGATACCGTGACGTCGTGAGCGACTTCCTGGTGATCACGGGCATGTCAGGGGCGGGCCGGACGCAGTTCGGCAACCACCTGGAGGACCTCGGTTGGTTCGTGATCGACAACCTGCCCCCCGAGTTGATCCCCAAGGTCGCTGAGCTCGCGTTCGGACCCCGTTCGGAGACCCCTCGGGTGGCACTCGGTGTGGGCGGTGGCCATGTCGCCGACGATCTCGATCGTGCGGTCCAGCAGCTCCGGGCCGGGGGAGCGAGCGTGCAGCTGGTGTTCCTCGACGCGTCGACCGAGACGCTCGTCCGTCGCTACGAGAGCACGAAGCGCCGGCACCCCTATCTCGACGGCTCCGGCCTGGCCGAGGCGATCGAGCAGGAGCGGGCTGCGCTGACGCAGCTCCGCGAGTCGGCCGACCTGCTGATCGACACCACCGAACTCAACGTGTACGCCCTGAAGACCCGCGTCGGAGAGCTCTTCAACGAGGAGCTGGGTGACGTGATGCGGACGACGGTCATGTCGTTCGGGTACAAGTACGGCATTCCTGCGGACGTCGATCTGGTGATCGACTGCCGGTTCCTGTCGAACCCCTACTGGGACGAGGCCTTGCGGCCGCTGACCGGGCGCGATCAGCCGATCCTCGACTACCTGTACGCGCTCGACGAGACCGAGCCGTTCCTCGACCGGTTGTCGTCACTCCTCGAGATGTTGCTGCCGGCGTACCGCCAGGAGGGCAAGGCGTACCTGACGATCGCGCTCGGGTGCACCGGTGGTCGGCACCGGTCGGTCGCCATGGCGGAGGCGGTCGCGGACCGCATCGCGGCGTTCGGGGTGGACGCCCGCATCCACCACCGGGACGTCGAGAAGTGATCGTCGCCGTCGGTGGCGGCCACGGGCTCGCCACCACCCTCCGTGCGCTTCGGCGTATCACCGACGACGTGACGGCGGTGGTCTCGGTCGCCGACGACGGTGGATCGACGGGCCGGCTGCGCCGTTCCACGGCGCAAGCGGCGCCCGGAGACCTCCGCAAGTGCCTGGTCGCCCTGGCCGAGCCGAACTCGGCGCTCGCCCGGTCGATGGAGTTCCGCTTCGACGAGGGCGAACTCGACGGCCACGCCCTCGGCAATCTCCTCCTGTCGGCGATGTCGGAGGTGTGCGGTGGGCTCACCTCGGCGCTCGACGAGCTCGGCAAGCTGCTCGGAGTGCGCGGCCGGGTGTTGCCAGCGACCGTCGAGCCGGTCGATCTCGTGGCACTGACCGTCGACGGCCGCCGCGTCCGGGGCCAGGTGGCGGTGATGGGCACGTCTGGCATCGATCACGTGTCGCTGTCGCCGGCGGACGCTCACGTTGCACCCGATGTCCTCGAGCGGATCGACGCCGCCGAACTGATCGTCCTCGGACCCGGCTCGCTCTTCACCAGCGTGCTGGCCGCCACGGCCGTTCCGGCGGTGACCGAGGCGATCGAGCGGTCCTCGGCGCGGCTCGTCTACGTGTGCAACCTGCGGCCCCAGGAGGGCGAAACGGCGGGCTACGGCGTCGCCGATCACGTCCGGGCGCTGCACCGTCACGGCCTGCATCCCGACACGGTCCTGTTCGATCCCTCGCTCGATTCGGGGGAGGGGGTGCCGGGTGGCGTGCCGGCCCGATTGGCCGCCGCCGACAGCAACGTGCACGACCCCCATCTCCTGGAGCAGGCGCTCCGCGCTCAATTGGCACTCAGGGGGCCAAATCTGATCCCCTAGAGACAGACCAACTCAATGACGAGGAGAGCAATGAGCGTTCGTGTGGGTATCAACGGCTTCGGGCGGATCGGCCGCAACTTCTTCCGGGCGGCGAAGCTTCGAGGTGTCGACATCGACTTCGTCGCGGTCAACGACCTCGGCTCGCTGAAGACGATGGCCCACCTCCTCAAGCGCGACTCGGTCGGCGGCACCTTCCCGGGCACGATCGAGGCCGTCGACGGTGGCATCTCGGTGGACGGCGACGTCCTGAAGGTGCTGTCGGAGCGCAACCCCGCCGATCTCCCCTGGGGCGACCTCGGCGTCGACGTCGTGATCGAGTCGACCGGCTTCTTCACCAAGCGTGACACCGCTGCCGCCCACATCGACGGTGGTGCGCCCCGCGTCATCATCTCGGCCCCCGCCGAGGGCGTCGACGCCACGTTCGTGGTCGGCGTCAACGACGACACGTTCGACCCGGCCAAGCACATCGTCGTGTCGAACGCCTCGTGCACGACCAACTGCTTCGTGCCGATGATCAAGGTGCTCGACGATGCGTTCGGTGTCGAGAAGGGTCTCATGACCACGACGCACGCCTACACCGGCGACCAGAGCCTCGTCGACGGTCCCCACAGTGATCTCCGTCGTGCCCGCGCCGCCGCCATCAACATCGTGCCCACGTCGACGGGCGCCGCCCGTGCGACCGGCCTCGTGCTCGAGGCGATGAAGGGCAAGCTCGACGGCACCTCGCTCCGTGTGCCGATCCCCACCGGTTCGATCACCGACTTCACCGGCGTGCTCAAGCGCGACGTCACCGTCGAGGAGATCAACGAGGCCTACAAGGCCGCCGCTGCCGAGGGTCGTCTCAAGGGCATCCTCGACTACACCGACGGTGAGCCGATCGTCAGCTCCGACATCGTTGGCTCGACCTTCAGCTCGATCATCGACTCCGACATGACCATGGCGATGGGCAACCTGGCCAAGGTCTTCTCGTGGTACGACAACGAGTCGGGCTACTCGAACCGCCTCGTGGATCTCGCCCTCATCGTCGGCGCCGCGAACCAGTAACCCGGTCAGGACCAACACAGTGCAGTTCGGCGTCCCGGAGCTCGAAGACCTGCCCGACGTCTCGGGCAAGTCGGTTCTCGTCCGTGTCGACTTCAACGTCCCCATCAAAGATGGGGTCATCGGAGACGATCTCCGCATCCGTGCGGCGTTGCCCACCTTGGAGTGGTTGACGTCGCACGGGGCGAAGGTCACGTGCTGCACCCACTTGGGTCGCCCCAAGGGCGCGCCCGACCCGGCGTTCTCCGTCGCGCCGGTGCGGGCTCGGCTGGCCGAGTTGGCTCCCGGTGTCGAGCTGCTCGAGAACCTCCGGTTCAACCCGGGGGAGACCACGAACGACGACGCGTTCGTGCAGGAGCTCATCGCCGGCCACGACCTGTACGTGAACGACGCCTTCGGCGCGTCGCACCGCGCCCACGCCTCGATCGTCGGGCCGCCCAAGTCCCTGCCGTCAGCGGCCGGACGACTGCTGGCCAAAGAGGTCGAGGTGCTCGTTGGGCTCCGCGACGATCCGGCCCGCCCGTTCGTCGCCATCACCGGCGGCTCGAAGGTGTCCGACAAGCTCGGGGTCATCGAGGCCCTGCTCGACATCGCCGACCATCTGATCATCGGTGGCGGCATGTGCTTCACGTTCCTGTCGGCCATGGGCCACTCGATCGGCGCGTCGTTGTTCGAGGCCGAGCAGGTCGACAACTGCAAGCGCCTGCTCGACAGCCACGGCGACCGGTTGCACCTGCCCACCGACATCGTGGCCCTCTCGCCCGACGGCAAGCTCTTCAGTGACCAGGGCGAGGTGCGCCACGTCGGCCGCGACGTTCCCGAGGGTTGGATGGGCGTCGACATCGGCCCCGAGTCGGCCGGCACGTTCTCCGACATCATCCTCGAGGGCCGCACCATCCTGTGGAACGGCCCGATGGGTGTGTTCGAGGACCCGCGGTTCGAGGCCGGCACGAAGGTCGTGGCCGAGGCCGTCGCCGAGAGCCGGGGCTTCTCGGTCATCGGCGGTGGTGACAGCGCCGCCGCGGTGGCGCAGTTCGGGCTCGCCAGCGAGGTCGACCACGTGTCGACCGGTGGTGGTGCGAGTCTGGAGTTGATCGAGCAGGGGGACCTCCCCGGCCTTGAGGCGTTGAGGAGTGCAGCGAATGGCTGACAAGAGGGTGCCGCTCATCAGCGGCAACTGGAAGATGCACAACAACCACCTCGAGGCGCTCACGCTGGTGCAGAAGCTCAGCTACGCCCTCGGTGGGCATGACTACGACAAGGTGCACGTGTCGGTGCACCCGCCGTTCACCGACATCCGCACGGTGCAGACGGCCGTCGAGTCCGATCGCATGAAGCTGATCCTGGGTGCGCAGAACTGCCACTTCGAGGAGAAGGGTGCGTTCACCGGCGAGGTGTCGCCGTCGATGCTCGCCAAGCTCAACGTCGTGTACGTGATCGTCGGGCACTCCGAGCGCCGCGAGATCTTCGGCGAAACCGACGAGATGGTGAACTCGAAGGTCAAGGCGGTCATCAAGGCCGGCATGACCCCGATCCTCTGCTGCGGTGAGACGCAGGAGGAGCGCGAGGGCGGGCAGGCCGAGAGCAAGGTCGACGGGCAGATCCGCGCCGGGCTCGCCAAGGTGACCGCCGACCAGGTCGGTGCCATGGTCATCGCCTACGAGCCCATCTGGGCCATCGGCACGGGCCTCACCGCCACTCCGGAGGACGCCCAGAACATGTGCGCCCACATCCGCAAGGTCGTCGGCGAGGTCGCCGGCGCCGAGGCGGCTGCCAAGGTGCGCATCCAGTACGGCGGCTCGGTCAAGCCCGGCAATGCTGCCGAGCTCATGGGCCAGCCCGACATCGACGGTGCCCTCGTCGGCGGCGCGTCGCTCGACGCCGACGACTTCGCACGCATCGTGCAGTACCGATAGCGCGAGCGGTAGGCTGTCGCCCGTTATGTACACGGTCTCGCTCGTTCTGCAGTTCATCCTCGCCCTGGCGGTGGTCTTCCTGGTGCTGATCCACAGCGGCAAGGGTGGCGGCCTGTCGGACATGTTCGGCGGCGGACTCGGTGCTGCGGCCTCGGGTTCGACGGTCATGGAGAAGAACCTCGATCGCATCACGGTCATCGTGGCGCTGGTCTTCGTGTTCAACTCGGTGATCCTCGCCCTGCTCATGGACCGTTAGCTCGCGCGTTTCTCTTCCCGAGACCGCCGCTGGTAGCGGGGCTCGACATCGAGTGGTGATCCGTCCCGGCGAGTGAAGTCGAGGACGCCGTCGGCATCGCCGGTGATACCCAGATCGCCCCGGTGATGACTGCGATGGTGATGGCCGCACGCAAGTGCGCAGGTTTTGGGGTCGGTGGTACCCCCGTCGGGCCAGTGGTCGACGTGATGGGCTTCGCAATGGATCGGTGGCCGGTTGCATCCCGGCACCCGACATCGTCGGTCGCGGTGGGCGAGCACCCGGCGGAGCACGTCGGGAGCGAGGCGTCGGGTTCGCCCGTACCAGAGCGACCTGCCGTTCCGGTTGAAGATCGGCGTGATGTCGGCCTTGGCCATGAGGCCCCAGAGCGTCTCGTCGGTGATGTCGAGCCCGGCCCCGGTGTGGGCCGAACGTCGGCCAGCGATGACGTCTTCGATCCCGTCGTCGGCGGGCGCATTGAGGTCGTCGAGGTCGATGTGGAGGTAGACGCCGACCCGACCCGGACGGTTGGACCCTGCGCCGGCCAGGAACAGCTCGAGGAGATCCTGCGCCTGCAGCTCGGAGTAGGTGGGCGCGGCATCGGCGGCTTCTCGTGCCGCCAGCGCCTCGAGCCGAGGAGTCAGGGGACTGACGTCGGCACCGTCGTCATTCGCATCGGTGGGCGGCGTCTGCTTCTCGGCGTCGCGAGCCTCACGAGCGCGGCGTGCCCGGATGTCGGTGAGGATCGTTGCGATGAGCGCTCCGTCGTCGGCGGAGAGATCGCCCGAGAGCGACCAGCGGCCGTTGAACAGCCGGTGCAGCCACACCCGTGATGCCTCGGCCGAACGATCCTTGGGGCCGTCCTCGTCGAGCTTGTCGCGAACCCGCTGGCAGAACTCGGTGTACTCCTCGATCGTGGCGCCTTTGGCCGCCTCGACCAGGACGTCCTGAACCGCCCGCACCTTCTCGACGGCCTCGTCGCGCTTGGGGCCCTTGAAGCGGGCCGGAATGATGTTGCCGGTGGCGTCGACGTGCCCGAGCGTGAGCTCGCCGTTGTAGAACGCCTCGCCGACCAAGGGAAACCGATCGCACGTCGCGGCCGCGCGCACGAGCTCGGACGCCTCGCGATGGGTGATACCGCTGTGTCGCTCGAGCCATACCCGCGAGGTGCGGGCCGCATCGAGACGGTGTACGTCGTCCCGATCGACGAGGCCTGCTGCCGCAACCTGGAGGCGGACCGCGGCTTGCCGCAGCCGGGCCGCCGCCACGGCGAACTCCGTCGCCGCCTGGGCACGAGCCGAAACGGGCACGGCTGCGGCATCGGGGGAGTCGAGGGAACGGAGCAGACCGGTGAGGTCGGCAGCGACCCGCTCGGCCTCGTCGACGACGGTGTCGGTGGCGGCCGCGATCATCGAGACGCCTCGCCACGCGAACCGACCGGAGTCGATGACGTTGTCGGGAGCGGGGCTCGTGGCCATGTCATGAGTGTAGACGAACACCAGTTCGGTACAAGGCGGAGAATGCTGGGCAATTTCACCCCCGTCCGGGGCAGCTCGGACAATTGTTTGAGGCCGACACCGATCGCGCCGACACCGCTATGTGCGCAGAGTCGGGGGGGTCGTGGCGGTGTTGGTCGGGGGCATCCTCGTCGCGGGCTGCAGCACCGACAGTCGACGTCAGGCCGGCGCCGACGAGTCGGACGTCACCGAACACGTCGGCGAGTTGCGCATCGGCATCGTGGAGCCCATGTCGGCCGATCCCGCGACCGTGAACCCGACCCACGCCATCGATGTCCTGGCGGCTGACCTCCTGTACGACGGCCTCACGTCCTACGACGCCGTCTCGGCCCAGGCGGTACCGGAGCTGGCCGAGTCGTGGGACACCGCCGATGGCATCACCTGGACGTTCCACCTCGCGGCACGCACCTTCTCCGATGGATCACCGGTCACGGCTTCTGCGGTGGTCTCGTCGCTCGAACGGGTGCGGGCGATGGCGTCGACGAGCCTCGCCGCGGGTCGTCTCGACGTGGTCGCCGCGATGTCGGCTCCGACAGCAACCGACGTGCAGATCGTGCTGGACGTCGCCGATTACGAACTGCCGGCGCTCCTCGCCGACCCGGCGTTCGGCGTCGTTGCCGACCCGTCGGTTGCGCCCACGATCGCCTCCCAGACGCCGGTCTCGGGATCCTTCCGGGTGCAATCGGGCGGGTCCGACGGCGCAACGCTCGTCACCGTCGATGATGCCGCGGTCGACATCGACGGCGTCGAGTTCGTCCGATTCGACGATGCAACGGCAGCACAGGCAGCCCTCGAGGCGGGATCGATCGACATCGCTCCACTCGGCCGTGACAACGTGGCGCCGGACGGCACAACGGAGCACCTCGCTTCCGCTGCGACGCTCGTCGCCGAGCTCGGTGCGGCGAACGGCGTGTGGAAGGACACCGCCAATCGTCAGGCGGTGCTGCACACGCTCGATCGAGATGCGATTGCGGTCGCCGCTGTCGGGACCGCCGACCGGCGGGCCGACTCGCTGGTGCCCGCCGGCGTACTGGCGACCGGCGGCTGTTCCGCCGGGTGCGCTCCGACAGCGGACGGGCCGACGTCGCTCGGCGCGCTCGGCGCAACGTCGGGGCCAGTGCCGGTGGACGTCCCCATCGGCGATGACGGGGTGACAGCGGCGAACGCGCTCATCGGTCAGTTGAGCGCAGCAGGACTTCCCGCCGAGCTGCGGACGTCCGACTCCGCCGCTCTCCGCACAACGCTCGCGGCCGGCCAACTCCAACTCGCGGTGTTCGTGGTCGTGGGCTCGGCGCCCACGCCCGATCCCTACCTCGCAGCGACGCTCTCGTCCGTGGGTTCCGAGAACCT
>CALMLJ010000033.1 GCA_937868025.1 uncultured Acidimicrobiaceae bacterium | reverse complement strand
TCGTTCTCGTGTCCACGTCTCGTCACCTCGCGTCGGGCCCGGTCGTCGGGATGAGGACACGCTAGAGCGGTGAACCCGCGGCCGTCACACCCGGCCCGGGGGTTCTGATCGATCGGGAGCAGGCGCGAACGCGTTGACTCGCGGCTGATCTCTAGATACCCTGGGGGGTATGTGTAGAGCAACGACATGTTCGAAGTGCCACAAGCCCACCTGGTCCGGTTGCGGTGCCCACGTCGAGCAGGTGCTCGGCGACGTGCCGCCGGCCCAGCGCTGCCACTGTCGTGAGGACAAGGCCGCGGCGAAAGCAACCTCCGCGGCGACCGATGCCGGTCGCGGCGGGTTGTTGGCCCGTCTCCGGGGCAGGTAAGCACTGGAGGAGACACTGACGGCGAACGGAGCTCCGATGGCGAAGACGGTGATCGAATGCCCGGCGTGCGGGGTGCGGAACCGGGTGGCCGACGACGCCGGCGGCCGGCCGCGTTGCAGCGCGTGCCACACCGACCTGCCGTGGCTGGTCGACGTCGGCTCGGCCGACTTCGACGGGGTCATCGAACGTTCCGCGCTGCCCGTCCTCGTGGATCTCTGGGCGCCGTGGTGCGGTCCGTGCCGGGCGGTCGCGCCGGCGCTCGAACAGCTGGCCATGGATCGTGCCGGCGCCCTGCGGATCGTCAAGGTCAACGTGGACCAGTCGCCGGAGGTCTCGGCTCGCCTCGGCGTTCAGGGGATCCCGACGATGGTGCTGTTCTTCGATGGTGCCGAACTCTCCCGGCAGGTCGGGGCCTTGCCCGGGCCGGCAATCGCCCGGTGGGTCGACGGCGCGCTCCTCGGCGTCAAGCGGGCCTGAACAACGTCGTCGGCCTCAGGCGGCCACGCCGTCGAGACGCTGGCGCAGCCCTGCGGCGGCACGGTCGCCGATGCGTCGGAACAACAACGCCAGCAACGGGTCGACGACGCGGAGCGGGCCGCGCAGCCGGAGGTCGGCGTCGTAGGTCACGATGCATCCCGCGTCGCCGTCGGGTACGACCGTGATCACGTCGATCGACTCGAGCGTCGACGTCCGCGACCGTGCCTCGACCGAGGTGCCGGGGACGGCGTCGACGATCTCGTAGCGCATGACCGTGCCGCCGCCGATGCCCTTCACGGTGAGGTCGTAGGTCGAGCCCACGGCCCCGGCTTCGCCGCTGACGAGGACCGCTGCGGTGATGCCGGGGTCCCACTCGTCGAACCGGCTCAGGTCCTTCATGACGTCGTAGGCGTCGGCGGGAAGCCACGGGGAGCGGACGCTCGTGCGATATCGGGCCATCGGGACTCCTCGGGTTCGGATGCGGCGACCGATCGGCTCGACGTCGACGCCCGCAACGATCCTCGCAGGCTCGCCGTCGATCCGGTCGTCAGCCGGTCGTCAGCCGGTCGGCACCGGGATCAACGCGATCGGGCAGCGCGCCCCGTGGAGCGTGCGGAACGCGGTCCCGCCGGCGCGGACCCCGAGGGGGCCGAGCGGACCGAGCCCGATCACGAGCAGGTCGGCGCCATGAGCGGCCTTGAGGATTCCGTCGGTGGGCCGCTCGCCGCGACGGGCCACGGTCGTCAGATCGATCCCGGCGTCCACGAGCTCCGGCGCCAAGTCGTCGCGGATCCGTCGTTCGGCGTCACGACGCCACCCCTCGGGATCGGGCTCGGGCGACCACTCGAAGAAGGGCTCGTGCACGTTCACCGCCGTCACGGCCGCGCCCGTGGCAGCGGCGAGGTCGGCGCACCACGCGACGGCCGCCCGGCTGGCCGGCGAGCCGTCGACACCGACGACGATGCGCACGAACGTCACGTCGGCGTCGTCGGGGACGACCACCAGGGGGACGGTCGTGTGGTGGGCGAGGTACTCGGCGACCGAACCGACATGGAACAGGCCCGGTCCGCTGCCGTGACCGGCGCGACCCGTGACGATCAGGCTCGCGCCGTGGGTGTGAGGCGACCCGGTGAGCACCTCACGGGGGTCGCCGCCGGCGACATCGGTGACCGCGGTGGTCACCGGCGCCGAGCCGGGTCCGTCGGCGGGATCCAGGCGCCTCCGCTCTGCCCGCATCGCCTCGTCGAGGCGAACGTGGTCACCGGTGCCCGGCATCGACGCGCCGAGCAGGAGTACGTCGGCGCCGGTGTGCTGGCCGACAGCGGCCGCCCACGCCGCGGCGCGGCGTGATCCCTCGGAATCGTCGAACCCCACCACGACCCGATTGCTACCTGTGGTCACCATCGTCGCTCCTGTCGGTACGGCTCACGCTCTCATCGTTGTGCGACGGCGGCCGGGGCGACAGGGCCCAACGTCCCGAGGCGAGCACCGGCACAGCACCCGCTACAACCGGGCGGTCAGCCGTCCGATGAGCCCGGCCCGGCCGGGAGCGACGCGTGACCACAACGAGACGAGGTGGGCGTCGGGGCCGACGACGGCGCGGCCCCGGTCCTGTTCGATCGCGGCGACGATGCGCTTCGCCACGGTGGAGGGTGGCCGCATGGCGAGCGGCGCGAGTCGTGATCGGCCGAGTTCGGCCAGCCGGCCCGACTGGCTCCCACGCGCCGAGTTCGTGATGTTCGTGTTGATGGCCCCGGGAAACACCGCCGTGACGCCGATGTTGGTCGTGACCAGCTCGTTGCGGAGCGCCTCGCTGAAGCCGCGCACTGCCCCCTTGGTGAGCGCGTACGACGCGTTCTGGGGCAGGCCGAGGAGTCCGACCATGCTCGACAGGTTGACGATGTGGGCCTCGTCGGCGTCGCGCAGGACCGGGAGGAACGCCCGGCAGCCGTTCACGACGCCCCACACGTTGATGTCGACGATCCAGCGCAGGTCGTCGAGCGACTCGTCCTCGAACGGGCCGGCCGACGTGACCCCGGCGTTGTTGACGAGGATGTGGCAGGCGCCGTGGGCATCGACGACAGCAGCGGGGAGCGCGGCGAGCGCGTCGGCGTCACGCACGTCCACGACGTGGGTCGACGCGTGACGCCCGAGGGAGCGGATGGTCGTCGCCGTCTCCTCGACGGCGGTCGGTGAGATGTCGACGAGCGCGAGGTGGCAGCCGGCGCGGGCCAGCGCTTCGCTCGTGGCGCGACCGATGCCGCTGCCGGCACCGGTGACGACGGCGACGCGGTTGATGAGTCGCTTCACGCGCGAACCTCCGGCGCCGTGAGCACGCAACGCGTGCCCGTGTAGATGGTGGGCATGCACTTGTTGCAGTGCACGCAGAGGCTGGCCGACTGCTCTCCCTCCCGCATGCGGTTCGGCAGGTCGGGCTGACGCAGCAGTGCCCGCGCCATCGCCACGAAGTCGAAGCCCTCGGCGAGCGCTCCGTCGATCGTCTCCCGTTCGTTGATGCCACCGAGCAGGATCAACGGCATCGACAGCGCGGCGCGGAACTGGCGGGCGAAGGGGAGGAAGAACCCCTCCTCGAACGGCATCTCGGGGAAGATCTTGTGGCCCATGACGCGGAGGCCGAGCCCGACCGCCGCCGGCTGGGTGGCGATGAACTCCGCCATCGGCACGTCGCCGCGGAAGAAGTACATGCCGTTCAAGAGGGAGCTGCCGCCGGTGAGCTGGAGGGCGTCGAGCTGCCCGTCGGACTCGAGCATGGCCGCGAACGGCAGGCTCTCGTCGAGCCACAGACCCTGGGGTACGCCGTCGGCCATGTTGAACTTGGCGGTCACGGCGACGTCGGTGCCGACGGCGGCGCGCACTGCGGCGATGGCGCGGCGGGGAAGCCGCATGCGGTTCTCGAGGCTGCCGCCGTACTCGTCGGTTCTCTTGTTGAGGTTGGCGCTGAGGAACGAGCTCAGGAGGTAGTTGTGGCCGAGGTGCACCTCGATCGCGTCGAACCCGCTCTCGACGGCGACGCGTGCGGCCTGCCCGAACTGGTCGACGACCTCGTCGAGCTCGGCGTGGGTTGCGCCGCGGACGAGCCCCATGGCAGGCGGGCTCAAGCGGGTTGACGGGGCCAGTGTCTTGGTGCGGTTCGAGCGGGTGTTGGCGACGAGGCCGGCGTGTCCGATCTGGGCCGAGGCAAGGGCTCCCTCGGCGTGCACGGCGTCGGTCAGTCGACGGAGACGGGGCACGATCTGATCGGACATCACCATGGTGTTGCGCTGGACCCGACCCCCGGGGCTGACGGCGCAGTACGCCACGGTGGTCATGGCGGCCCCGCCGGCGGCGACGCGCCGGTGGAACTCGACGAGTTCGTCGCTCACCGCGCCGTCGGGCATCACCCCTTCGAACGTCGCGGCCTTGATGATCCGGTTGCGAAGCGTGAGCGGCCCGAGGCGGGCCGGCTCGAACGCCGTGGACGTGCTGGTCTCGGTCATGTGTCGTCCCTCCCGCCCCGAACGATACCACTGGTATTGGAATAGGGCTGGCAGACTGAACGGCCTATGGGCGACCCCACCACCCCTCAGCGTTCGCCGAGCGGTCGTCGGCGCGACCCCGCGATCGACGAGCGGGTGCTCGACGCGACGCGGGCGAGTCTCGTCGAGCACGGCTGGGACGGCACGAGCATCCGGGGCATCGCCGAGCGGGCCGGGGTGAGCCGTCCGGCGATCGCTCGCCGGTGGCCCTCCAAAGCACATCTCGCGATCGAGGCACTGATGGGTGCCGAGCCCGACCTCGGAGCGTTCGAGGGCGCCGACCTCCTCGGCTGGGTCGACGGTGTGGTCGACGGCAGCTTCGACCTGTTCGCCCGGGCGGACATGCAGTCGGCGATGCCTGCGCTCCTCGCCACGTTGCGCGACCACAACGATCTGCGTGCGGCCATGTGGGACGGTTTCGCCGGGCCCGCGACCGATCTCGCGGTCGCGCAGGGCGCCACCGCGACGGTGACGGCTCGCGCCGCGATCGTCATGGCGGCGGGTGCTGCGCTGTTCAGCAGCGTGGTCGTCGGCGACGACCCGGCGCTGGTCGACGAGGTGCGGGCCCTGGTGCGGTCCGCGTTGGTTCACGCCCTCGCCGCCGCGGCCACCGGGGGCTGAGCCCGCCCGCGTTCCGCGCCGGCGGGACCGGAGTCAGCCGAAGGCGTCGGGCCAGCCGAGGCCGGCGAGGCGCGCGCTCAGCCGTGCGACGACGCCGCGCAGGTCGGTCGGCTGCCACCCCTCGACGAGATCGTTCCCGTCGAGGCCGAGCACGGGGCGGTCCACATCGACGAGGAGCTCGAGGCTCCGGGCGATCCGTCCCGTGAGGGTGGCCGGGTCACACGTGGCGAGCAGCAGGACGGCCTCGGCCATCGTCTCCAGCGGCTCGAACAGCAGGGGGTCGAGGTCGCCCCGGGCGAGGAGGTGCGGCGTGGCGATGGCTGACTGCGGGCCGACGGCGTTCACCGCGATCCCGTGGGGGTAGAGCTCCGACGCGACCGACACCGTCAACCGGTTGAGCGCGGCCTTCGTCGAGCCGTAGCCGGCCCCCTGCTGGGCGACGAGGTTCGTCGGGAACGGCGGACCGGGCGGGAGTTCGGCGGCGAAACTCGTGAGGTTGACGATCCAGCCCTCGCCACGCTCGATCATCGACGGTGCGACGTCGGCCATCAGGCGCCATGGCGCCCACACGTTGACCTGCTGGGCGATCTCGAGCTGGCGGCTCGTCCACTCGGTGAACGGTCGGTAGCCGTTGGCGGCGGCGTTGTTGACGAGAATGTCGACGGGCCCGAGCTCGTCGGCGACCCGGCGCACGAGCGTGTCCCGGCCGCCGTCGGGATCGGCGAGGTCGACGGGGATCGTGATCGCGGTGCCGCCGGCCGATCGGATGCGCTCCGCGGTGGCGTCGAGCCCCGCCGCGTCGCGGGCGACGAGCGCCACCGCAGCGCCTTCGGCGGCGAGCCGCACGGCGATGGCCGTGCCCGTTCCACCCTTGCTGGCTCCGGTCACCAGGGCGACGCGCCCGCTGCACTGCTCAACCATGCGGCACCCCGATCCGAACCACGATTCGATCGGTCACGACGGGTGCGACGCGACCACGTCCGCCACGGCGTCGCACACGAACTCCACGTCGTCGTCGGTCAGGGCGTGGTTGCAAGGGAGGAGGAGTGCGTGCTCCATGATGCGGTCGGCGTTGGGGTACCCGGCCGGGTCGCTGCGGTAGGTCACGCCGCGCATCATTGGCTGACGGGTCACGTTGCCGGTCCACACCATGCGGGTGTCGATGCCGCGACCTTCGAGCTCACGCTGGAACTCGGACCGGGCGATGCCACAGTCGGGTTCGATCACGAACGGGAACGCCAGCCACGCGGTGTCGAGGCCCTCGGTCTGCACCGGTGGGGTGAACACCCCCGGGAACGTGGAGAAGAACTCGTGGTAGCGCGCGAAGTTGCGCTGGCGCACCTCCCGGTTGTTCGGGAGCTTCTTGAGCTGCTCGAGGCCGAACGCCGCGCCGAGCTCGGACGGTTCGAAGTTCCAGCCGAGCTCCTCGAACACGAAGAGGCTGTCGTACTCCATGCCGTCGACCTCGGCGAGGAAGCGGCGGTCGCCCTTGCGCGAACCGTAGAACTGCACCTCGCTGCTGCGGCCCCAGCGGCGCAGCAGCAGGCCGCGGTCGCGCAGCTGCTCGTCGTCGAGCAGGACCATGCCGCCGTTGCCGGCCGCGGTGATGATGTGCGATGCGGCGAAGCTGGTGACGCTGAGGTCGGAACGGGTGCCCGTGGGCGTGCCGCGGAGCGTGGCGCCCAGCGCGTCACAGGAGTCCTCGATGACGAGGAGGTCGTGGGCGTCGGCGATGGCGCGAAGGCGGTCCCAGTCGGGGGTGTTGCCCACCAGGTTGGGGATGAGCATCGCCGTGGTGTTCGGGCCGATGAGACGCTCCAGCGCATCGGGGTCGACGTTGTAGGTGTCGGGTTCCACGTCGACGAACACCGGGACCAGGCCGGCCCGGACGAGCGGGGCCACGTCGGTCGAGAACGTCAGGACCGAGGTGAGGACCTCCGAGCCCTTCGGGAGGTCGAGCAACTCGACGGCGAGGTACAGCGCCGACGAACCCGAGTTCACGGCGATCCCGCCGGCCTTGCCGAACAGGGCCGCGACCTGCTGCTCGAACGCCGTGACCCGCGCACCGATGCGGAACGCCGTCGGCCCGGATCGGAGCACGTCCAGGCACGCCTCGATCTCGGCCTCGTCGTGAACACTTCCGGCGTAGAGCACCCGCTTCGACATCGTGGATCCAGTCAGTTGAGGCCGAACAGGTGGGATCGACCGTGACACCACGTCCCCCGGTCGTGCCGCATCCTATGGACGGCGACCCCGTCGGTCGACCGCCTCAGTCGCCGGTCACCCCGTAGCCGACCACCGGCCCCGTGACCCGCACCCTGACGGCGCTCCCGGCATCGGCCAGGTCGGTCGACCGCCATCGGGCGGTCACCGTGGTCGGTCCGACGGTCAGCGTCACGTCGACATCGGAGCCGCGGAATCGGACGCGTTCGACGACGGCGCCGACGGAGCCCGGTCCGTCGTCACGGACGATCTGCTCGGGGCGGACCAGCACCGTGAGCTCGGTGCCGGGAGGTTGCGGTGCCAGTGGGTCGAGCCCCACGGCTCCGAGCAAGGTGTCGACGTCCGTCGATGTGGGCGACGTCCGCCGCCCCGGCACCTCGTTGGCGTCGCCGAGGAACCGGGCCGTCCACCGATCGACCGGGCGGCGGTAGAGGTCGGTCGGCGTGCCGGCCTGGACGATCCGGCCGTCGCGCATGATGGCGACATGGCCGGCGAGCGACAGGGCCTCCTCCTGGTCGTGGGTCACGAGGATGGCGGTGGTGCCCGTGGCCGCCAAGACGTCGGCGACCTCGTCGCGGAGCGATGAGCGCAGCGCCGTGTCGAGCGCGCTGAACGGCTCGTCGAGGAGCACGACATCGGGGCGGGGCGCGAGCGCACGGGCGAGCGCGACCCGTTGCTGCTGTCCGCCCGACAGCTCGTGGGGGCGCCGGCCGCCGTGGCCGGCGAGATCGACGAGCTCGAGCAGCTCGTCGACGCGGCGGCGCCGCTCGTCGGACCCCAGCCGACGGAGCCCGAACGCCACGTTCCCGGCGACGTCGAGGTGCGGAAACAACGCGCCCTCCTGGGGGACGAGACCGATGCGGCGCCGTTCCGGCGCGACGTGAGCGCCGGCGTCGGTGAGGACCCGGTCGCCGACGGCGATCGTGCCGCCATCGGCGCGTTCCATGCCGGCCATGGTTCGGAGCAGCGTCGTCTTGCCACACCCCGACGGGCCGAGCACGGCGGCGAGCGTGCCGTCGGTGATGTCCAGATCGACCCCCGACAACGCCCGGACCGGCGGGTGTCCCGCGAACGTCCTCGTCAGCGCTCGGATCCGGACCGTGGTCATCGTCGATCGGTCCCCTCGGTCGGAGACGAGGTGGCGCTGCGTCGGCCCCCGAGGCTCGACAGCAGCGCGGTCGGCAGCGCGGCGAGGACGACGATCGCCACGGCGTAGGGCGCCGCTGCCGCTTTCGAGAACGACGACGTGTGGCCCCACAACTGTGTGGCGAGCGTGTCGAAGCCGGTCGGTCGCAAGAACAGGGTCGCCGGCAGTTCCTTCATGATCGTCAGGAACACCAACGTTGCCGCTGCGCCCACCCCGGGAGCGGCGAGCCGTGCGGTGACCGACCACCAGGCGCCGATGCCGGTACGTCCGAGCGACCGTGCCACCCCGTCGAGGCCCGGTGGGATCTGGGCGATCGCGTTCTGCAGCGAACCGAGCGCCAGCGAGAGGAAGATGACGACGTACGCGAGCACGAGCAACGGCAGCTCCTGGTAGATCGGGGTGGCGAAGCCGATGCCGAAGAACACGAGCGAGAGCCCGACGACGACGCCGGGGAGCGCGTGGCTGGCGTACACCGCCGACACCGCGGCGCGCGACAGCCAGCCGGGGTTCCGGACACTCAACAGCGCCAGGGGGAACGCCACCACGATCACGGCGGCGGCGCCCAGCGCCCCGACTTCGAGCGTGTTGAGCGTCGCTTCGGCGAACCGCCCGCCGTCGGGACGCGACGTGCCCTGCTCGAACCAGCGGCGCAGACCGTCCGCAGGAATCCCGAGCGCAACGGCGAGCCAGCCCACCGGCACGAGCAGCAGCGGCCATCGGGCCGGTCCGAGGCGGACGATCGGCTGGGGTCGGGGCACGCCGGAGCCGACCCGGGCGATGTGGCGCGAGCGGCGGCCGATCAGCCGTTCCAGGCCGACGACCGCGACGGCGAGCACCGCGAGCACGCACCCGAGCACCGCCGCGGGCGTGCGGTCGAACGAGCCGCGGTACGACGTGTAGATCACGTTGGTGAGGACCTCGTAGCGCATGGTCGCCACCGCCCCGAAGTCGCTCAGCACGTACAGCGCCACGAGGAGTCCACCTCCGGCGGCCGCCGGGCGGATCTGCGGAAGCGTCACCCGTCGGAACGTCGCGGCGGCGCCCTCGCCGACGCTGCGGGCCACGTCCTCGAGGGCGGGGTCGCACCGCCGGAGGGCCGCCATGACGGGCAGGTACACGTAGGGGTAGGAGATCGTGGTCAGCACCACGGCAGCGCCGGACCGGCCGGCCAGGTCGGGCCACAACCCGATCCATCCGAACGACGCGACGTAGGAGGGGAGCGCGAGGGGGAGGCCCAACAACACCTGGACGACCCGGGCGCCGGGGAGGTCGGTGCGGGTCACGATCCATGCGAAGCCGACGCCGAGCACCACCGACGCGACGGTGACGATGCCGGCGAGCTCGAGGGAACGCAGCGCAAGGGTCGCGGTGCGCTCGCGCCACAGGGTGTCGGCGATCTCGCTCCATCCCCGCTCGGTGGCGCGGATGCCGAGGTAGACGAGCGGCAGCAGGCCAATCAGGCCGGCGACGGCCGCGCCGAGCACCACCGGTACCGGGGCGCGGCGCGTCGCTCCGGCGCGACCGAGCGAGGGGACCGGCGCCGCGACGCCGGACCCCTCGTCGGTGAGGACAGCCGTCGGGAGGGTCAGCTGAGGAGTCCCAACTCGGTCAGGAGCGCCTGGGATTCCTCGATCGACCGGAGATCGGTCAGGTCGAGGTCCGGCCCGTCCAGCTCGTCGAGGGGCGGGATGCCCGCCGGGTCCGCGATGCCGTCCACGACGGGGTATTCGAACGTCTCCTCGACGAAGAAGGTCTGTCCCTCCTCCGACAGCAGGTACTCGAGCAACGCCAGCGCCGCAGCGTTGTCGGCCGACCCCTTCGTGACGGCCGCCGCGGTGGCGTTCACGAGGCCGCCGGGATCGTCGCCCGCGGGGAACACGAGCTTCGATGTGAGGTTGGGCTGCCGCTCGTCGCGGGCCCAGTAGTAGTGGTTGATGAGGCCGATCGCGACGTCACCGGCCTCGACTGCTTCGAGCACGTCCCCGTTGCTGGCGATGTCGGTGATCGGCTCGTTCGCGATCAGGCCCTCGAGCCAGGTCCGAGCGGCGTCCTCGCCCTGGCTCGCCCGGAAGCCGGTGATGAACGCCTGGAAACCGGCGTTCGACGGCACGATCGCCACCTGACCCCGGTACTTGGGGTCGGTGAGCTCTTCGACGCCGGCGGGGGCGTCGGTCAGGTTCGGGTTGTAGACGATGACGCGGGAGCGGCCGGTGACGCCGACCCACTCGTTGTCGCCGTCGGGGCGGAACCGCTCGTCGACCGTCCCCACCAGTTCGTCGGGCAGCGAGGCGAGGAGCCCGGCCTCGGCGAGCACACCGACCGCCCCGACCTCCTGGGAGTAGAACACGTCGGCAGGGGTGTCCTCGCCCTCCTCGAGCAGCTGGGCGCCCATCTCGGCGGAGTTGCCGTAGCGGACGTCGACCTCGATGCCGGTGTCGTCGGTGAACTTCTCGATGAGGGGCGCGATGAGTTCCTCGTCGCGGCCGGAGTAGAGCGTGATGGTCTGGCCCGACACGTCGCCGGCGGTGCCGTCAGGGGCGTCGTCGGCGGTGGAGGTGTCGTCGCCGCAGGCGGCGAGCAGGGCGGTGAGCGGAAGCAGGGCGAGCAGTGCATATCGACGCGGTGACGTCATGAGGGGTCTCCA
>CALMLJ010000032.1 GCA_937868025.1 uncultured Acidimicrobiaceae bacterium | reverse complement strand
AGCTCATCACGACCGTCGGGCACGAGTTCGTGAAGTACATCATGCACGTGCAGGTGGTGGTGGAGGATCCGGCCCCCGTCGTGACGAACGTCAGCGAGTCGGGGCCCGACGAGTCCGCCGGAGCAGCTTCGATCTCCCGGGCCGCCGCTGCCGAAGCCGTCGAGACGGGGGCGCCGGTTCCGCAGGACGAGCCCGAGGCGATGCAGCCCGTCGTCAAGGACTCCGAGTACGACAAGGTCGGGCGCAACGACCCCTGCCCGTGCGGATCGGGCAAGAAGTTCAAGATGTGCCACGGCAAGGCCTGATTGCTGGCCTCGGCCACCTTCGCTAGGTACGGTCGCTTCGCTCCCTGCTCTCGCTCCGGTACCTCAGCTCGGTAGCCCGTGCATCGGTGGCGGGTCTCGCCTCCGTACCCGGTAGCCTCGTTGCCGCCATGCAGGACTTCAGCACCGCTCTCTCCGACCTCTCGCGCCGACTCGCCGAGGCGCGCGTCTACCTCCGCGTCGAGGAGCTGACGGCACGCCGCCCCCAGCTCGAGACCGAGCTGGCGCGCCCCGACCTCTGGGACGACCAGGAGGCGGCGCAGAAGATCCAGCGCGAGTTCTCCTCGATCAGCGACGACCTCGCCACCTACGACGGCCTGGCCGAGGCCATCGACGACGCGTCGGTGCTCGCCGAGCTCGCCCGTGAGGAAGGCGACGAGTCCCAGGAGCCGGAGATCAATGCCGCGATCGCGGCGCTCGTCACCCGCTTCGACGAGCTGGAGTTGCGGGCGCTCTTCACCGGCGAGTGGGACGAGAACGACGCCATCATGGAGTTCAACTCCGGCGCCGGCGGCGTCGACGCCCAGGACTGGTGCGAGATGCTCATGCGCATGTTCCTCCGCTGGGCGGAGCAGCGTGGCTTCGAGGTCGAGATCGACGCGGCCTCCCCGGGTACCGAGGCCGGCATCAGCTCGGCCACGTTCATCGTGAAGGGCCGCTACGCGTACGGCTACCTCCGAAGTGAACACGGGGTGCACCGCCTCGTGCGCATCTCTCCGTTCGACAACGCCGCCCGCCGCCAGACGTCGTTCGCCTCGATCAAGGTCACCCCGTTCATCGAGGACACGTCGGGTGAGGTCGAGATCGACGAGAAGGACCTTCGCATCGACGTGTATCGCAGCTCGGGCGCCGGCGGCCAGCACGTCAACGTGACCGACTCGGCGGTGCGCATCACCCACCTGCCCACCGGCATCGTCGTGTCGTGCCAGAACGAGCGCAGCCAGCACCAGAACAAGGACCAGGCCATGAAGGTGCTGAAGGCCAAGCTCCTCGACGTCGAACGTCAGAAGCACCAGGCCCGGCTCAACGAGATCACCGGCGACCAGCTCGACGCCAACTTCGGCAGCCAGATCCGCAGCTACGTGCTGCACCCCTACCAGCAGGTCAAGGACCTCCGATCCAACGTCGAGGTGGGCAACGTCGACGGTGTGCTCGACGGTGATCTGGACGGTCTGATGGAGGGGTACCTCCGCTGGGAGCGGGCCAACGCCTCGGTGTGATGGTCCGGTACCCCGTGAGGGGTGCCCCAGGCGGCCCCGGGCGTGCCGGTAGAGTCTGTGCCGCTCGCAGAACCGGCCCCTGTCGCTCGCGCCGGTTTCCCCGCCCCTTCCCGCCGCGGCAGTTGCTGCCCCAAGGACGTCGATAGCTCGTGATCAAGCTCGAAAACGTGAAGAAGGTCTACAAGAACGACCACGTCGCGCTGCGCAACGCCAGCGTGTCGATCGACAAAGGGGAGTTCGTCTTCCTCGTCGGTCCGTCGGGGTCGGGCAAGTCGACCTTCATCCGCCTCCTCAACCGTGAGGAGCTCCCCACCGAAGGCAAGGTGTGGGTTGCCGGCAAGGACATCAGTTCCATCCCGAACTGGCGGGTGCCGCTCCTGCGCCGCAACATCGGGTACATCTTCCAGGACTTCAAGCTCCTCCCCAACAAGACGGTGGAGGAGAACGTGGCGTTCGCGCTCGAGGCGATCGGTCGGCCCCGTCAGAGTGTGAAGACGCAGGTGCCGGCGATCCTCGAGCTGGTCGGTCTGGCCCACAAGGCCAAGAACCGACCCGACGAGTTGTCCGGCGGCGAGCAGCAGCGGGTGTCGATCGCCCGGGCCTTCGTCAACCGGCCGCTGATCCTGTTGGCCGACGAGCCCACCGGCAACCTCGATCCCAACACGACGATCGGCATCATGAAGCTGCTCGACCGCATCAACCGAACCGGCACGACGGTGGTGATGGCCACCCACGACCGCGGCATCGTCGACGTGATGCGACGTCGGGTGATCGAACTCGAGGGCGGCCAGATCGTCCGCGACCAGGCGCGTGGGGTGTACGAGTAGATGGCCATGCGTCTCGACTACCTGGCCCGGGAGACCGGCCAGAACCTCATCCGCAACTGGCTGTTGTCCATCGCGACCGTGCTCATCGTGACGGTCTCGCTCACGATGTTCGGCATCACCGTGCTGTTGGGCTTCTACGGCCTCGACAACGCGTTCATCCGTTGGAACAACGACGTGTCGTTCATCGTCTACATGAACGCCGACGCGTCGCAGGACCAGATCGACGCCATCGCCAAGGACCTCGACAAGAGCCCCCAGGTCGACACCGTCGAGTACTACGACGACGACAAGACCTACGAGCTCTACCAGCGGATCTTCCAGCAGGAGAAGCCCGAGATGATCGGGGCGCTCAACAAGGGCGAGCTCCCGACGTCGTTCCGGGTGAAGCCCTCCAATCCCGACGCGGCGGTGGTGAAGGAGCTGGCCAACAGCTATCGCCCGAAGACCGGCGTGTACGACGTCGACTTCCCCGACGAGCAGGTCCGTCAGGTGCAGGGCGCCGCGAAGAAGATCCGCCTGTGGTTGCTGATGGGCGTGATCGCCCTGCTGGCGGCGTCGGTCGTGCTGATCTTCATCGCCATCCAGACCGCAGTGTTCTCCCGACGGCGTGAGATCGAGGTGATGAGGTTGGTGGGCGCCACCAACTGGTTCATCCGAATACCGTTCATCGTCGAAGGGGTGATCCAGGGCATCGTGGGTGCCGGCATCGCCATCACGTTCACCGGCCTGCTCGGGTTGGGATGGAAGAGCGCTGGCAGCGGCTCGTTCAAGGACTCGCTCTTGTCACGGTTCGTCTGGACGGGTTCCCAGCAGACGACCGCGTTCATCGTGATGTTGGCCATCGGCGTCATCGTCGGCGCCGTGGGCTCGTTCATCTCGACCCTCTGGTACCTGCGGGACTGATGCTGGGCCGAGGCCACCT
>CALMLJ010000031.1 GCA_937868025.1 uncultured Acidimicrobiaceae bacterium | reverse complement strand
CGCACCGGACGTCTGATCGTCGTCCGTCGCGGGTGAGCGTTCGCAGCACGCAAATACTCGGGCGATGGAAGAACGCTTCGAACCTACGCTCGGACCGTGGACTCCTTGTCGAAGTGCCCCGCCGGCCGGCGCGTCATCGCCTTTTCCTCGATCGCATCACGACGTTGGAGTGAGAACTGCTCAGCGCGCGATCTGGTGAACTCGCCGAGCCGGCGGCTGACGTACGAGCACATGCCGCCCGGCGAATCCGAATCCGTACACCTTCACGATCGCGCCCATCAGTTGTTTCACGTCGTCTCGGGTGTGCTGTGGATCGAAGTCGCCGACGGAGCTCTCAGAGCGATGCCCGGCGACACGCTCGAGGTCCCGCCCGGCGCGTTCCATCGAGCGTTCACCGATTCGAGCGAGTCGGCAACCTTCCTCGTGTTCTCGACGCCGACGACCGAGGGCGATCGCCGCGAGGCGCCGCTGATCACAGCGTCGACGTCGATCACGCGCCGAGCGGTCGAGAGCGACGTGCCCGAGCTGGTGCGTCTTCGGAAGCTGATGTTCGAGGACATGGGCCTCGATACCTCCGACACTGGATGGGAGGCTGCTGCGGGGCGAGTGATCGCCGGAGAATTGGCGTCGGGCCGCATGGTCGCCGTCGTCGCCGACTCGCCGACGAGCGACGGGGTGCTGGCCGCAAGCGGGATCGTCCAGTTCGAGGTGGGCTTGCCCGTGCCGGGCATCGAATCGCCGGGGCGGGCTCACATCTCGTCGATGTCGACGGATCGCGAACACCGGCGTCGCGGGTTGGCGGGTGCGATCCTCGATGACCTACTCGAGGAATGCGCCGACCGCGGGGTCGAGGTGATCGGACTGCACGCGACGCCTCAGGGCCGATCGATCTATGAGCGCCGAGGGTTCAGGACCCGCGACGACAACCCCGAGATGCGTCTCGTCCGGCGGCGCGAAAGGTAGCCAGGCGTCCGGGCCGGTACCTGGACCTTCCCGAACTTCGGTCCGGGTTCGCTGCGAGTTCACGGTCGCGCCGCAGCAGGTCGCTAGGTTGCGCTCGCTCCACCGCCGGGGCGACCCCAGGAAGGACGTCGACATCATGGTGAACCCGTCGGTTCGAGACCTCTCAGGACGGGTTGCGTTGCTGGTCACGGGCGCGGGCCTCGCCGCCTACGGATACCTCGTCACAGCCCTGACGGATCTCGGCAACGGGCCGTTGTTCGCCGTGCAGGACGGTCTTCAACGGAGGCTCGGTTGGTCGATGGGAGTGACCGCGACCGTGCTCGGGCTGGTGATCGTGGTCGTCGCTGCGCTGCTCCGCGCCCCGCTCGGGGCGGGAACGTTCGCGCTCCCAGCGCTGACCGGCTGGTGGATCGACGCACTCGAGCACCACGTCGTCACCGTGCACGGCCTTCCGGGACGGTGGCTGCTCTTCCTCGGGGGGACTGCGGTCATGATGCTCGGCGGGGTGCTCTGCTTCACGTC
>CALMLJ010000030.1 GCA_937868025.1 uncultured Acidimicrobiaceae bacterium | reverse complement strand
GACGTCGGGTCGAAACGTCGAGTTCGTGCGGTCGCTCGGGTGCTACGGCCAGGTGCTCGCGTATGACGACATCGGATCGCTCCCGGCCCTGTCGTCCGCTGTGGTCGACATGGCCGGCGCCGCTGAGGTCGTCGCCGAGCTGCACGCGCTGCTCGGAGACGAGATCCGGGCGTCGTTGATCGTCGGCCGGAGCCATCACGACGCGCCTCCGGCCGACGTGGTCGGTGGTCCGCCGCCCCAGTTCTTCTTCGCTCCGACCGAGGTGGAGCGGTTGTTGGCCGAGTGGGGGCCGGCGGAGTACCGCTCACGCGCCGCCGCGGCCCTCGGCGCGTTCGTCGACGGGAGTCGCGATTGGCTGACGATCGATCGTCGGGATGGTGCCGCCGAGGGAGAGCAGGCGTGGGCCGATGTCTACGCCGGACGGATCGCGCCGTCGGTCGGCGTGGTCGTGAGCCTGCACGGATAGCGCGCAGCTCGCTGTCAGGACTCGCTGGAATCCTCGGGAGACCGCCAGATCCGAGGAGTATCATATGAGTATGACTGAGGTCGTACCGAAGCAGAAGGTCTCGCTGAGCCTCGACGCCGACATCGTCGCGGAGTTCGAGCGCGGCGGACCGCTGTCGACGCAGATCAACGAGGCACTCCGGGCCGAGTTCGAGCGTCGCCGTCACCAGGCCGCCCTGGGCAAGCTGGTCGAACGACTCAAGGCGGAGTTCGACGGCCTCGACACCGAGGAAGATCGTGCCGCTATTGCCCGGTACCGCGAGATGCTGCGATGACCGCGTTGGTACTCGACTCCGAGGCATTCAACGCGCTCGCCGGCCCGATCACCGACCGCCGACGTATGGTTGCACAGCTGATGTCCGCCGCGTTCGGCGAAGGCCGTCCGGTCATCGTCCCGACGGTGGTGCTCGCCGAGTTGTACCGGCCTGGCCGAATGGCGATCGTCGATTCGTGTCTCGCACGCTCCGAGGAGGCTCCGATGTGCCGCGACACGGATCGAGAGTTCGCTCGCCTCGTCGGCGGTGTCCTCGCCGCAGCGGGCGCCGGCTCGGAGCTCATGGTCGACGCCCACGTCGTGGCGACCGCAGTCGAGGCGGCCCGAGCCGTCATCGTCACCGGCGACCCTGACGACGTGTCGATGCTTGCAGCTCCCTTTCCGAACGTGACAGTGGTGCCGCTGATCTAGAACCCGGGCAAGTCGGTTTCGGTCGGTCGGTACTGCCATCCGTGGGAGGCTTGGTCGATGGGTGCGATGGACGAGCTGATCGATGCGGCCGCGTTGCAGCGGCTGCGGAACCAGCTGCAGGCTGCCTCGGATATCGACTTCCCCGCAGTCGCCCGGGCGGCGTCCGAGGTCGACGGTTTGAAGCTGCGCCAGCGGGTCGACCTCGTTGCGGCCGCGCTGATCGACGACCTCCCGTCGGTCTACGGGGATGCCGCGACGATCGTGCGTGCCGCGTTGGCCGACCCAGCGTTCGCCGGTTGGACGATCTGGCCGATTGGTGAGGCGATGACGGCGCTGGCCCTCGGCTCCGAGATCGACACCGATTTCGAGGACGGGCTCGCGATGATGGCCGACCTGACGCCGCGTCTCTCGAGCGAGTTCGCCATCCGCCCCTTCCTCGGGCGCGACCTCGACCGCTCGCTCGCCGTGATCGGAACGTGGCCCGAGCACGACGATCCGCACGTGCGGCGGCTCGCGAGTGAGGGCACGCGCTCGTACCTGCCGTGGGCGATCCGGGTGCCGGAGCTGCTTGTTCGCCGGGAGTGCACGGTGCCGATCCTCGACTCGCTCTATCGCGACGACGACGAGGTCGTGCGCCGATCGGTGGCGAACCACCTCAATGACCTCAGCCGTCACGCCCCCGACGTGGTGGTCTCCACTGCGGCCCGGTGGACTGCGGCTCCCGATGCCAACACCGCGAAGGTGGTGAGGCACGCGCTGCGCACGTTGATCAAGCGAGGACTGCCCGAGGCGCTCGCGTTGCAGGGGTTCGCGCCGGCGGAGGTCGCGGTGCACAACTTGCGGGTGACGCCCGACATCGTCGAGCTGCCCGGTGAGGTGGAGTTCGTCTTCGACCTCACCAACACCGGTGACGTCACGGCCGACGTGGCGATCGACTACGTCGTGCACTTCCGCAAGAAGAACGGTTCGCTCGCGGCGAAGGTGTTCAAGCTCACGACGCGCACGCTCGACCCGGGCGAGACGGTGACGCTGTCGAAACGACACGGCTTGCGTCAGATGACGACTCGGGTGCATCACGCCGGTGAGCACGAACTCGAGCTGCAGATCAACGGGCAACGGCACGGGCGGGCGGTCTTCGACGTCGTGGTGTGACGCTCCGTCGAGTGGGCGTCCCAGTCATGTCGACACCTGCGCCAGCAGCAGCTCGACCTTCTCGGCGGTGGCACCCTTGCAGCCGTGGCTGCGTCGTAGCTTCGTCGCCGCGAGATCGACGGCGTGGAGGTAGTCGACGTAGCCAGCCGCGTTGTGTTGGGGACGCACGTCGAGCGTGGTGAGCGAGCGGCGGAGGCGGTGGTCGAGGACGAGCGGTGACGGTTGGAGGTCGGGCAGCCCGAGCGAGGCGGCCCACAGCCATTTGGTGAACGACGCCTCGGCCGAACCCGGGATCGTGGCGGCGACCTCGTAGGCCTCGGCGATCTCGCCGGCGCGTAGGTGTTGATGTGATGCCACAAGGATCGGGCCGAGCTCGACGTGCGCCAGCCCCTGCGCCGTTCGCCAGGGGCCGCGACCGTTGAGAGTGCCACTGCCCCAGACCATGGCGGCGACCCACAGCGTGACGCAGCGGCGGGCGTTGCTCTTGGCCGCACGCTGGGAGAGGTCGAGGAGGTGCGATCGGTCGATCTCGAGGTCGGCGCCAAGGCGCGCCGGGTCGCGGGCGGTGAGGCCCTTCATGGCGTCAGCTGCCGCGGCCACTCGGGCAGGATCGATCGGGCCGACATAGGACGTCGTGCCGGGTCTCCCGCCGTCGCGGAGCCACGGATCCCACGATCGTCGGAGGATCTCGACGGGGCGGGGTGGCGTCGCCGTCGACTTCAGCTGCTTGCGTGATGCGTCGTCGGCGATCAGGAACTGGGCGATGGCGTCGGAGGCGAGCTCGCGGTCCATGGCGGATTCTCACTTGGTCAGATCTGCGTCTGAGAGTCGCCGGACCGGAGTCGACGAGCTGAGCCCGCTCCGAGGAGCGGTGAACGAGACCCTACGACGGGGTCCTGACAGTGAGCGCGGCCCGCTACCGGGCGGCGATGTAGAGCGACTGGGTCGCCCTGCCGATCGGAGCGTTGCGGTCGGTGAGCAACGCCTCGGCGAGCGACGCACCGTGGGGCGCGAGCCAGGTGCACGCGTCGTTGCCGACCCACTCACCCTCGGGGAGTCGGTGCAGGTGCACGGTGAGGTCGGGGTTGATGAACACGTGGCTCGCGATCGACACGACGCTGGCGATGCCGTTGCCGAAGTCGGCGGCGATGAGCGCTCGGGTCAGCGGCGTGATCTCCTCGTCGTCGACGAGGGCCTTGTGGACGCGGAACCAGTAGGTGGCTGCGCCGGGCTCGATCGCCGAGCCGTGAGCGGACCGGAGCTCGACACCGCTCGTGATCCCGATTCGCCCCTCGATGAGCGCCGGCGCAGCGACGGAGTCCTCGGGTTGGTCGAAGTGGATCGCGGGATCGGGCATCGACCGAGGCGCGTCGATGGGCGTGCGCACGATCCGGAGCGCGGTGGCTCGGACGACCTCGTTCTCTCCGTCGAAGATCGACACCCCGATCAGCCGGACGCGTTTGCCCGGGCGCAGCATCGTTGCCTCGACGCGGAGGTGCGTGAGCGGCACCGGGCGGAGCAACTCGATCGTGTACCGCACCGTGACCAGGTCGGGGTCGGGGTCGAAGCGCTCGACCTCTCGTCCGACGAGCGCTGCGACGGGTCCGCCGTGTGCGCTCTCGCCCCAGGGGCCTCGGGAGAGGATGGTGCCGACGTAGCCGTCACCGTCGGTCAGGAAGAACGCGGGCGGGATCGCTTCGGTCATGGCGGAGATCGTTGTTCAGGTCGGGTGGTGCGGGCGACTCGGTTGGGTGTGACGTGTGTCGCGAGGTCCGCCGCCTGGAGCCCGCCGTCTGGAGCGCTCAGTTGCTCTGGAGTGCTCATGCGACAGTTCCTGTCACCTGAGCGCTCCAGAGTCGGCAGGTCAGCGCGGTCAGGGCACGAACTCGACGCGGACCGTGCGTCGGGTCGTGGAGTAGGGAGCACCACAACCGGGGTTGGCCGAGGTGCACTCCGCTGCTCGGAGTTCGAGGATGCGCACGCCAGGGGTGGTCGCGGCGACGAGGAGCCCGCTGCCCTCACAGTTCATACCGTCGACCCACCAGTCGGTGGTCTGCGGGAGCGGTTGGAGGCAGAGCCACTCCGAAGTCCGGTCCGGGTCGGACCACCCCGCGGAGAGCCGTTTGTCGCCGTCGGGGACGATGACGGTGTTCTGGTTGATCTTCACCTGGAACTCGAACGTGGCGGCGGGCAGCAGAGGAGCCTGGTTGCCGACGGGTGCAGCGGTCGTCGCCGGAGCATTGGTCGGCGGGGCCGTGGCGGGAGAGGTCGCCGCGGGAGCTGCGGTGGTGCCGCCCGACGAGCCCCCGCTGGTCGAGCCGCCCGTGTTGGTGGTGCCGCCGGTCGAACCGGTCGAGCCGGTGGCGGCCGGGAACGTTGCGCCGGAACTCGAGCGGGTGGTGCCGGTGGGGCGTTGGCCGGCGGTCGTGATGCCGGTGGTGGAGCCTCCGCCGGTGGCGGTCGTGGAGTCGACGGTTGGTGTGCCCGGCACGGTCGTCGCGAGCGGGTCGTCGACGATCGTGGTCTCGCCGAGGACCGACACCGGCACGCTGGTCGTCGTGGCGGACCGTTCGCGTCGGGTCGTCGTCGGCGACTTGTCGTCGACCGTTGCCACGTTGAGATCGCGGCTGTCGTCGCCGCCGGCCACGATGGCGGCGGCACCGCCGACGAGCAGCATCGCGACGGCTGCAGCGGCAATGAGGAGCGGTCGTCGGCCACTGGAGCGGGCGGCCGCGGTGGTCGAGCCGTCGGCTTCGGCTTCGGACGATCCGGCTTCGGGCGGCCCGGCTGTCGCGGCGAGGTCGTCGGTCTCTGCATCGGCGGTGACGACGGGCACCACACCGGTGAGGGGCAGGCCCGGGTCGATGCCGGCAGCGGCGGCGAGGTCTCGTCCAAACGTCGCGGCGTCGGGCTGGCGATCCTCGGGTCGCTTCGCCATCGCCCGTTCGAGCACCGTGCACACGGCGTCGGGAACGCCCTCGAGTCGGAGGTCGGGGACAGGCGCCGTGGCGACTCGGGCGACGAGTCCGGCGATGGAGTCGGCGTCACGGTGGAACGGCCCGCGGCCGAGGATTGCGCCGACGACGGTGGCGGCGGGACCGTAGATGTCGCTCTGGGCGCTCGATGGCCGTGCATCGAGCACCTCGGGAGCGGCGTACGCCAAGGACGCCGACACCGAGTTGGACTTGGTCTCGAACCCGTCGACGATCGACGCGATGCCGAAGTCGGCGAGCTGGGCGGTCTCGAACTCGGTGAACAGCACGTTCTGCGGCTTCACGTCGCGGTGGATGATGCCCATCCGATGGGCGGTGGTGAGTGCCGCTGCGATGCGCACGCCGACCTCGCACGCGGCCTGCCAGGAGATCGCGCCCCGGTCGGCGAGCGTGCCTCCCGACAAGTACTCCATGACGAGATACGGACGGTCTTCGTCGGTGACGCCGTTGCCGTACACCGCGACCACGTGGGGGTGGGAGCTGAGCGAGCCGATGGCCTGGCACTCCCGTTCGAAACGGGCACGCGCTGCCGGGTCGGAGGTGTCGGCGGTGAGGATCTTGACGGCGACCTCGCGGTGGAGGGCCGGCTGCCAGGCGAGGTGCACGACCCCGAAGCCACCTCGTCCGAGTTCGCGTCGTAGGTCGAACCCGTCGATCGTGTCCGCCATGTCGTACTGCTCCCCGCCAGAGAAAATCCCTCCGGAGATCGTACCGAAGTCGGGGGATCGGTCCAGGAAAAGATGGGGGAGGCGCAGGTCAGGTGGTCGGGGCGCCGGCGTGGAACACCAGCGAGAACCGGCCGATCGCGATCTCGTCGCCGTCGCCGAGCTGATACTCGGTCACCTCGGTGCCGTTGACGGTGAGACCGTTCGTCGAGCCCAGGTCCGAGATTGTCCAGCCGCCGTCGACGGTGCGGAGCTCGGCGTGGCGGCGGGACACGTCGGGTGACGCCAGGACGATGTCGGTATCGGTCGAACGTCCGATGATCCAGGAGCGATCGGTGAGTTCGAGACGCGTGCCGTTGGGGAGTGTCAGTGTGGGGACCGAGCCGGCGGGTGCCCGGCGGATCGTCGTCGTCGCCCCTGTGGAGCCTGAGGGTGCGGCGGGATTCCAGTCGAGCGAGGGGTCCTGGTTGAGGATCGCCGTCTCGAGCGCTCGGAGCGGAGCGCCCGGGTCGATGCCGAGCTCGTCGAGGAGGGTGTTCCTCGCCGTGCCGAACGCGGCGAGCGCGTCCGCCTGACGGCCCGATCGGTAGAGGGCCAGGATCAGCTGCGCCCAACGGTGCTCACGGAGGGGTGTGGCCGCGACGGCGTGTTCGAGATCGGCGATGAGTTCGTGGTGGCGACCGAGTGCGAGCCGGGCGTCGAACGCTGATTCGCGCACCGACTCGCGTCGCTCGTTGAGGCCGGCCACGACCGTCTGGGCGAACGGTTCGTGTTCGAGGTCGGCGACCGCTTCGCCCGACCACGTGTCGAGGGCCGTCGCGAATGCGGCGGCCGCGGCCTCGTGGCGGCCGGCGGCGGTGTGGTCGTTACCGGCCCTGACGGCAGCGTCGAACCGGGTGAGATCGAGTTCGTCTGGCGTGACGACGGCCCGGTAGCCGGGTCGTTCGGTGAGGATCCGTTCGGGGCCCAACAGCTTGCGCAGGTTCGACACGTACACCTGCAGTGTCGAGGTGGCACGTTCGTGAGGTTCGTCGCCCCACACGCCGTCGATGAGCCGGTCGACCGAGACGACCCGGTTGGGCTCGAGCAGGAGCATCGCGAGGACGCATCGTTGCTTCGGGCCGCCGAGCGGGAGGGGTGTGCCGTGGGAGGCGACCCGGAGCGGACCGAGCACGGAGAACTCGAGCGGTTCGGTCATCGAGGCGACGTTACCGGCGGGTTCGTCCTCGTCGGTGGTTCATGCGGCGACCAGGCGGAGCGTGATCTCCTCGGCGCTGAGTGGGCCAACCCCGCCGGGGAACTGCGCGGTCGCCTCGCGGACCCGGATGTGCACCACGTAGATGCCGGGTTGGTTGACGCGTGCCCACAGGCCCTTGCCCTGGCAGTCGGCGCCGTCGAGCCACCAGTCGCTGCGCTCGGGGGTGAAGGTGAGGCACAGCCAGTCGGCGGTGTGGTCGGGGTCGGTCCAGCCGGCAGCGAGGGAGTTGTCGGTGACGAGGTCGACGCGTTGCCCCACGGCGATGTTGCGTTCGATGGTGCGGGCGGGCAGCCGGGGCGCGGCGTTGGTGGGGGCGGTCGTCGTGGGGCGAACCGTGGTGGGGGCGCTCGTCGGCTTGGGTGCCGGCCTGGGAGCGGGCTTGGGCGCCGGGGCGGTGGACGAGGTCGGGGTCGGGTCGTCCTCGGCGGGCTCGTCCCACGTGGGCTCCTCGTTTGCCGTCTCCTCGCCGGGCCAGTCGCCCTGCTGCGAATCGTCGGGGTCGGCGGTGTCGTCGACCTGTTCGGCTCCGTCGTCGGCGTTGTCGTCCATCTCACTGCTGTCGATGGTGGCTGCGTCGTACTCGTCGTCGCCGTAGGAGCCGCCGCCGGAGGAGGTGTCGTCGGAGCCGGGGTCCTCGTCGTAGGAGCCGTACGCCCCGGACGACCCAGAGGAGTCGTACCCCTCGTCGTAGCCGGCGTCGGTTCCGGAGTCGAAGGTCTCGTCACCCGTGGCGACGTAGGTGCCGTCGTCGGCGAAACCGTCGTCGCCGAGGCCGCCGGTGCTCGTCGTGGCGTCGCCGTCGCGGGAGGCGGAGGAGCTGAGCGACGGGCGTTCCGACGCGTTGCCGACCAGTGTGCCGACGGCGCCGGCGCCGACGATGGCGAGAGCGAGGACGGCAGCGGTGGCGCCGGTGCGGATGCCGGCGAAGCGGCGGGTCGTGTTCGTGTTCTCGGTCATGACGGCTCCCATGTGTGCGGTGGTGGGGGGGTGTCCTCACCTTCGGGGGGAGCGCTTTCGGTTCGCTTCGAATCCGCTTCAGAGATTCGGTGTGCCGCTTGAAGTGGGTCTGAAGGACGCCTGAAGGGGGCGGTCGCAGAGTGTCCTCATCGGCTCGAACGACGAGCCCCAACCGAAAGGCAACAGCCATGACCGAGAACACGAACACCCCCAACCGCACCTCGTCCGTCCGCCGCTTCGCTCTCGCCGTCGGCGTGATGCTCGGCCTCTTCGGCGGACTCGCCCAGACGGCCGGTGCCGAGTACCGCTTCTACGAGGACGACTTCATCCGGGGCGGTACCACGCAGGCCCAGTTCGCCGGCAGCTGGAGCGGGAACTCCGGATTGGTGCGCTGGTGGAAGGATGGCAGCGTCGTTCGCGGTGAGGTGAAGTCGAACTCGATCGTGACGGCCAAGCCCGGCACCTCACCCAAGTGCATCGCCGTGAAGTTGCGCTGGCAGCGAATCACCGGTTCGGTCGGGTTCTCGGTGCCGTCTGCCGGGAGCGCGACGGTCGGGATCACCGAGTCGAGCGACGGCTACGTCGTCTCCTGTCGGGGCGCCTCGGGTGCTCCCCGGGCGATCTCGATGAACGGCGCGGCCTTCTCGGGTCGCTCGCTGATGGGCCTGAACCTCGATGTGTGCCACAAGGCGACGGCCACGTCGGTGTGGGCGTGTGCGACCGACGCCAACTCCGTGGGCGGCGACTGACCGCCTGCCCGATCGGGCGGGCTCGACTGGAGCGTTCAGTTGCTCTGGAGCGCTGAGGTGCCACTTCCTGTCACCTCAGCGCTCCAGTCGCGCGTTCACACGGCGATGACGGCCCGGTTCGCGATGGCGGCGAGGTCGTGCCGGGGGGACAGGGTGCCGTAGAGGTGGCCGTAGCTGTGCCGGATGCGGGAGTCGACCCACGCGTCGGCGACTGCGGCGTCGCCGTGGCGGACTGCCAACGAGCCGCCCCAGGTGACGGCGAGCAGTTCGACGAGTCGGCGGGCGTCGGCCTCGGGGTTCTCGATGACCCGGAGGTGGTCGCGGAGCTCGG
>CALMLJ010000029.1 GCA_937868025.1 uncultured Acidimicrobiaceae bacterium | reverse complement strand
CCGCAGCGTGCAGCCAGCGCAGCGCGGCGTAGCAGTCCTCGGCCGGCGCCGGGAAGGGGTGCTCCGGCGCGAGGCGATAGTCGACGGACGCGACGGCGATGCCGAGCTCGCGGACCATGTCGATGTTGCTGCGCTCGTCCTGGCGGGCCGTGCCGATCAGGAAACCGCCGCCGTGGATCCACAGGAGCGCCGGCACCGGCTCGGTGCTGCCGGCGGGCCGGTAGAGGCGCACCCGGACATCGGGGGCTCCGGTCGGACCGGGAACCATGACGTCACACGTGACGACGCCCCGCGTCGACATCGCGACGGGGCGCCCGGCGAGTGCCGACATGCGACGAACGAACGCGAGGTTGCGCGGGGTGACCCCTCGACGCGGCACGACCCGCGCGATGCGCTGCAGCTCGGGGTGGATCGACGTCATCGACCCTCACCGGATTGCGCCACCGCACCCTCTGCCGGCTTCGCCCAGATGTCGTGTCGGGGTTCGTCGGTGTAGACGGGTTGGCGGTCCTGGGCGAACGCGCGGATCGCCTCGGGAAGATTGTTGGTGAACCCCATCATCAGCTGGTTGCGGTCCTCGAGTTCGATCGCTGCTGCCAGGCTCGCCACCTCGAGGTTGGCCCACAGGGTCTCCTTGGTCATGGCGAGTCCGTACGGGCTGAACTTCACCATCTCCGACGCCATGTCGACGGCGATGCCGGCCACGGCGTCATCGGCCTCGACCCTCGAAACGAGGCCCATTCGCAGGGCATCGTCGGCCCCGATGCGTCGGCCGGTCAGGAGCAGGTCGTTCGAGTGCGCAGCGCCGATCAGCCGAGGCAGCAGGAAGCTGATGCCCATCTCCGTGGACGCGAGTCCGTTGACGATCCCGGTGGCGTTGAACACCGCCGACGCCGAGGCGATGCGGAGGTCGGCGCCGAGCGACAGGCACATGCCGCCCCCGAACGCCGGACCGTTGATGGCGGCGATGATCGGCTGGGGAATCGACCGCATCTTGGGGACGAGCCGGGAGTAGTAGCGCATCGAACGCTGGGCGATGCGTCCCACCTGCAGTCCGTCGATGTTCGGGATGATCCCGTAGTCCTTGAGATCGAGCCCGGAGCAGAACGAGGTACCGGCGCCCGTGAGGATCACGACCCACGAGTCGTTCTCGGCGGCGACGACATCGAGGGCGTCCCACAGCTCGATGACGAGGTCGATCGACATCGCGTTCAACCGCTCCGGGCGGTTCAACGTGATGCGGGCGACGTGGGGCGCGGGATGATCAATGAGGACCAATCGATGGCCTCGGCCACCTTCGCTCAGGCTCGCTCCCTCGTCCCTCGGGAGCTGCTTACGCTGCGGTACCTCGGCGTGGCCGGGAGTGTCTGGCATCCGGGGGAAGCTAGTTGGAACCCTCGTCCTCCGAGGCCTTCTTGTCGCCCTTGCCGCACTTGGCGTTCTCGCAGTCGGTGACGGAGAGCCGCGCGAGCGCCGTCAGGCCGTCGTTGCTGTAGAGGCGGATCCGGTAGGTGCCGTCGTCATCGGCGGTCACGGTCGTGACGGCGTCGAGTCCGTAGAGCCCTTCGTCGCTGTCGTCGACGAGCTCGATGCCCTCGGCCGACTCCGGACTGAAGTTCGCCACCGGCGTGAGCACAACGCCGGGATCGATGACGGCGAACGCCATGTCCGACTGCGGTGACTCGGCGCGGATCTCGACCTTCTGGCCCGCTTCGAGGTCGAGCAGGTAATCGGCTGCGGACTCGTAGGTGGGGATCACCCGGTCGACGACGTCACCCACCTCGATCGGCTGTTCGCTGAGCTTCGTCGTGAGCGGAACGGCCGGGATGCTCGACGTGAACGCCACCGTGATCGAGTCGGTGGACAGCGGTGCCACGATGCCGATGTAGACGTCCTCGTCGGCGGGGATCTCGACGGAGAACACCCCGGGCGACGTCTCGGGCTTCATGGCCTTCTCGTCGACGCCGTACGCGGTCGGGTCGGGCAACTCGTCGGGCTTGCCGCCGGTCGCTGCGGCCACCTGCTTCATGAGCTCGGCCATCAACAGCGGGGTGTTGTGGCTGACGGCGAGCGAGCTGTCCGACAGGTTGGTGGAGATGTCCACCGTCACGACGTCGGTGTGATCGACGGTGAAGTCGAGGGTTCGATCGTCGTCGGACGAGGGGATGAACAGCTGCTGGTAGTCCGATGCCCCCGACACCGTCAGCGTGCCGCTCTTCACCATGTCGTCGGTCTCGACCCGTGGCACCGCCGGATACTCGTCGTCGCCCTTCCCGGCGAGGATGCGGGCAATGGCCTCGTCGACGTCCCCACCGGAGAGCACGAGTGCGAACTCGTCATCGGCGAACGAGAGGCCGGAGATTCCGATCAGGTGGCCGGTGGCGTCGAACAACGGCCCACCGGACTGCCCACCGGCGATGGACGCGTCGGTCTGGAAGTAGGTCTGCTCGAACGCCTTCACCTTCCGAGTCCGGCTGACGATGCCGCTGGCGATCGTTGCCTCGAGGTCCTCGGGATCGTCGGTGCTGACCTCGCCGGGGAACCCGACGAGGTAGACGTCGTCGCCGCGCTCCACAGCGGCCTCGGGGTCGATCGGCAGGGGCGACGGGACCTTCTTGCCGTCGAACGGACCGACCAGCGCGATGTCGGCGCCGGCGTCGATGCCGAGGACCGGGAGGGCGTCGTAGCGCTCACCGCCCACGGTGACGTCGGCCGTGGCGAACGGATCGACCACGTGGGCGTTGGTGAGGACGTAGCGGTCACCGTCGCGCTCGATGACCACGCCGGTGCCGGAAGCGTCCTCGTTCTCGACGTACGCCACGGACCCCTCGGCGCAACGCAGCAGCGCCTTCGCTGCCTTCTCGCCGGTCTTGGGAGCGCAGGCAGCGGGCGCGGTGGTTGTGGTCGTCGACGACGACGACTTGCCGGAGGTACACGCCACGGAACCGACGAGGCCGATCAGAACGAGCGCCGCTCCGGCGCGGCGAAGGTGAGTGCGGGGAAGCATGCTGCCGACGCTATCGGGACTCGGTGAAAACCGATCACCTGCTCCCCAACGGGACCTCGGTCAGGTGTCGGGCCCGACCAGCGACGTGACCCGGGAGCCGGAGAAGACCTGCCCGGCGACGCGCCGGACGTCGTCGTGGGTCACGGCCTCGACGGCATCGAGCGACTCGCGGATCGGGATGTGGCGCCCGTGGGTGAGCACCGCCGAGCCAAGGCGACTCATTCGCGAGGACGAATCCTCGAGGGCCATCAGCATCGAGCCACTGAGGTAGCCCTTCGCGACGGCGAGCTCCTCGTCATCGATGCCGTCCGCGACGATCGCGGCGATCGTCTCGTCGATGATGGTCGCGACCTCGCTCAGGTGTTCAGGACCCGTGGCGCAGTACACGGTCTGGGTGCCGGCATCGAGGTTGGACGCTGCCATCGACGACACCGAGTAGGCCAGGCCCCGACGTTCTCGAATCTCCTCGTGGAGTCGACTCGAGGGTCCGTCGCCGAGGGCGTGGTTCATCACCCCGAGTGGCACCCGGTCACCGTCGAGCGCCGTGACACCACGCCAGCCGAGGGCGAGGTGCACCTGTTCGATCGGCCGCCGTGCCTCCACCAGCCCCGTCATCGACGAGCCCGGGGGAACCCGGTCGGGTCGCTCGCCGTCGACCGCCCCATCGAACCGTGCGTCGATCGCCGCTGCAACCAGGTCGTGGTCGACTGCTCCCGCAACGGAGAACACGAGGTTCGACGGCCGGTACCACCGATGGTGGAAGCCGGCGATCTCATCGGCCGTCATCCGCTCGAGCGTGTCGGGATCGCCGAGGGTCTCGCGACCGAGTGAGTGGCCGACGAACATGGCCTCCGCCAGGTTCATGAAGACCACGTCGTCGGGGCTGTCGAGCGCTCCGTCGAGCTCGCCGAGGATGACGTTGCGTTCGATCTCGACGTCCGCCGGGTCGAACCGGGGGCTGGCGATCACCTCGCACAACAGGTCGGTGGCGAACTGCGCATGGGCAGCCGGAACCCGTACATAGAACACCGTCGACTCACGGACGGTGTACGCGTTGAAGTCGCCCCCGACGGCGTCGACGGCGCGGTTGATCTCACGGGCAGTGCGTCGCAGCGTGCCCTTGAACAGCAGGTGTTCGAGGAAGTGCGATGCCCCGGCGAGCTCGGATGGCTCGTCGCGGCTCCCCACTCCCACGAAACATGCGATCGCGACCGACTGGCTGTGCGCCATGGGGTCGGTCGCAACCCGAACTCCCGACGACAGCACCGACACGCGGACACCGGCATCGAGCGCGGCAACGTCCACCGCCCCTGCCGAAGGCAGGAGCAGTGGACGATCCGACGTGGTGGAACCTGTCAAACGAGGCTCGTCATCGGAGCCACTCGGCACTGTCAGCGCCGGCGAGGACGACGGGCACGGTTGCGGTCACGACCGCCGCCGCCACCGGCACCGGCACCGACGCCCTTGGCGACGGGACCGAGCTCACCTTGGGCCTCGCGGGTCTTCTCGTCCTGGAAGTCCTCGAACGAGACGAGCACGGCGTCGCCCGACTCCGACGGAGCAGGCTCATCGCTCACGGACGCCGACGCCGCACCGCGGGGTCGGCCACCCGAGGCCGAGGCGGACCCAGCATCGTCCTGGTGACGCGACGCGGTCTCGGCGCTGACACCCTCGCTGGCCGCTCCAGCGGCCTCAGCTTTTGGGTCGGACCCACCGTCTGCCGCATCGGAGGCAGTCGGTCGGAGGCTGATCTTGCCGTTGGGATCGATGTCCTCGACCCGCACCTCGATCTCGTCGCCGAGGCTGAGTACCGACTCGACCGAGTCGATGCGCTTGCCGCCGCCGAGCTTGGAGATGTGCACCAGACCATCACGCCCCGGAAGGATGTTGACGAAGGCACCGAACTTGGTGATGTTGACCACCTTGCCCTGGTACACCTCGCCCACACCCGCGGTCGGCGGGTTGAGGATGAGACGGATCTGGCGCTCGGCCTCGGTCACGCACGCCGGGTCGACCGCAGCGATCGACACGATGCCGACCATGCCGTCGTCGTCGACGGAGATGTTGGCGCCGGTCTCGGCCTGGATGGCGTTGATGACCTTGCCCTTCGGGCCGATGATCTCGCCGATCTTGTCGGCGGGGATCTCGAAGCTCACGATCTTGGGAGCGTTCGGGGAGACCTCGGAGCGGTTCTCGGGGATGGCGGTGGCCATGACCTCGAGGATCGCGAGGCGGGCTTCCTTGGCCTGCTCGAGGGCAGCCGACAACACGTCGGCGGGGATGCCGTCGATCTTGGTGTCGAGCTGGAGCGCCGTCACGAACTCAGCCGTGCCGGCCACCTTGAAGTCCATGTCGCCGTAGGCATCCTCGGCGCCGAGGATGTCGGTGAGGGTCGTGTACTTGCCTTCGGCGAACACGAGGCCCATGGCGATGCCGGCGACCGGCGCCCGCAGGGGCACACCGGCGTCCATCATCGACAGGGTCGAGCCACAGACCGACGCCATCGATGTCGAGCCGTTCGAGGCCAGCACGTCGGACACGCAGCGGATCACGTAGGGGAACTCGGCCATCGGCGGGACGACCGGCAGCAGGGCGCGCTCGGCGAGCAGGCCATGGCCGATCTCACGACGCTTCGGCCCACGCATGAAGCCGGTCTCACCCGTCGAGAACGGCGGGAAGTTGTAGTGGTGCATGTAGCGCTTCGACGTCAGCGGCGTGATGCCGTCGATCATCTGATCCATCTTGCCCATGGCGAGGGTGGCCACGTTGAGGACCTGGGTCTCGCCACGCTGGAACAGGCCCGAGCCGTGCGCGGTGGGCACGTAGCCGACCTCGGCCGAGAGCGGGCGGAGGTCGCGGGTGCCGCGGCCGTCGATGCGGGCACCGTCGTTGACGATGCGGCTGCGGACGGTGGCCTTGGTGAGCGACTTGAACGCCGCCTTGAGCTGCTTGAGCGCCAGTGCGGCGTCGCCGCCGGCGAACTGGTCGATGAGCGCACCGACGGTCTCGTCACGAAGGGCGCCTTCGGCCGCCGTGCGATCGTGCTTGTCGGCGATCGTCATGATCTCGGAGATCTTGGCGCCGGCAGCGTCGGACACGGCCGAGTACTGCTCGTCGGTGTAGTCGACCTGCACCGGGAAATCCATCACGGACTTCTTGCCGCCGGATGCCTCGATCAGCTGGTTCTGCAGGGCGATGGCTTCCTTGATCCACTGCTTGGAGGCCTGGAGGCCGGCAGCGAGGGCAGCTTCGTCGACCTTGGGGGCGCCGTCGCTGTAGAACTCCCAGCTGTTCTCGGTGCCACCGGCCTCGACCATCATCACGGCAACATCGCCGTCGGCGAGCTCGCGCCCGGCGACGACCATCTCGAAGACGGAGGTCTCGCCCTCCTGGTAGGTCGGGTGTGCGACCCATTCGCCGCCCACGTCGTAGGCGATGCGCACGGCGCCGATCGGGCCGTCGAAGGGAACGTCGGAGATCATCAGCGCTGCGGAGGCGGCGTTGATGGCCAGCACGTCGTGGGGGTTCTCCATGTCGGCGGCGATGACGGTGCCGACGATGTGGACCTCGTTGCGGAAGCCCTCGGGGAACGACGGGCGCAGCGGCCGGTCGATGAGGCGGCAGGTCAGGATCGCCTGGTCGGAGGACTTGCCCTCACGCCGGAAGAACGAGCCGGGGATCTTGCCCGCAGCGTACGAGCGCTCTTCGATGTCGACGGTCAGGGGGAAGAAGTCGATGCCGTCACGCACGCCCTTGGCGGCGGTGGCGGTCACGAGGATCTGGGTGTCACCGATCGCGGCGAGCACGGCGCCGCCGGCGAGCGAAGCAAGCTTGCCCGTCTCGAACGACATGGTCTTGGTCTCGTCTCCACCAACGGTGGATTCGACACGAATGGCGTCTGCCATTGTGGTCTCACTCTCTGTCTGGCGGACGCCCCGAGTGGGCATGGTCCGCATCTGTGAGAGATGTGTGTGGTTGACCAGTTCCCAGTTGTCGTTGTCCGAACTCGCTGTGCCCACTCGTCGATGGCGATCGGACGGGGTGAGGCGAGCGGTGGCTCGGGCAGCGGCGACCAGGCACTGATCGGCATGGTCACATCTCTGGGTGTTCAGGCTACCCCACATGTGGCCCAAGCGTGGGGAGCCCCGGAAAACGACGAACTCCCGACGTGAAACCCGCAACTGGCGGGTTCCCCGTCGGGAGAACGATACGAGTTTCGTCAGCGACGCAGGCCCAGCTCGGCCACGATGGCGCGGTAGCGCTCGATGTCGATCTCCTTGAGGTAGTCGAGGAAACGACGGCGACGGCCGACCAGCATGAGGAGGCCACGACGGGAGTGGTGGTCCTTCTTGTGGTCCTTGAGGTGGGCGGTCAGGTGGTTGATGCGGTCGGTGAGGAGCGCGATCTGCACCTCGGGAGAACCGGTGTCGCCCTTGCCGCGGGCGTGCTTGGCGATCGTGTCGGCCTTGGCCGGAAGGTTGGCGGGGGGACGTGACATTGGGAGTCTCCTGAGGTGGGTATCGGACCCGGCCTCCCACACGCACAGCGCAGAGTGGGACGCACAAATTGACCGGTGAACCCTACCAGAGCCGACCACCATCTCCCGAACCTCGCCGCAAATGTGTCGCAGCGCGATCGCGAGACCGTCAACCTCGCGGCGCGTTTCGCCGGGCGGCAGTCAGGCCCGGCGGTCATGCCGCGGCGCTCAACGCGGCGATCAGTCCGCGATGGTCCAGCGGAACTTGGGGCGACGGTGACGACCGGCAACGGTGGTGACGTTGCTCGCCGGCGTGAGCTCGAAGATGCGAGCGTCGGGGCGGTAGAGCGCCCGCTCGATGTCGGAGAGCGTCGGCTCCTTGGCCGTCACTCCCCCACGGCGGATGGCCGCACGGCAGGCCTCGCCGAGGGTGCCCGGCAGGAGCTGGGCGACGATGCCGGGCAACGTCTCGGGATCACGCAGGAGCCACGAGTGGCCACCGCCCTTGATGGTGATGAGGGTGCCCTCCGTCCGCTCGGCCGCCTCGCGGGCCGTGCGGAACGGCACCGCGAGGTCACGGTCACCGTGCATCACGTACACCGGGACGTCCTCGTGTGCGAGCTCGTTGAGGGCGTACCGACTCGACCGGGACCGAAGGATCGACACCACCGGGCCCAACAGTCGCCACGGGTGGACGATGTCACCGACGATCGTCGGCAGGGCGAGCCGCAGGAACTTGATCGCCTGCCGGGGATCACGCCAGACGGGCAGGATCGTGATGGCGTCGACGGTGAGGGCCGCGCCCACGACACCCACGAGCGGCGGAGCCAGACGGAACGCGTAGACCATCTTGTCCCACGTGTCGCCGACGATCGCGTCGATGAGCATCACGGCGATCGTGCGCTCCGGACGCACCGCAGCGAGTTGGGTGACGAGACGACCCCCCATGGAGTGTCCGGCAAGGATGCACTGCTCGATGCCGAGGTCGTCGATGATGCGGCCGAGCAGCTCGCTGTAGGCCTTGAGGTCGGCGCCATCGGCGGGGAGCCCGCGGGTGCCGCCGTGCCCGGCGGTGTCCACCGCGATGACCTTGAACCCCATCGACACGAGTCGGGACAACGTCTGCGCGTACAGGAACCCCTCGACGGAGAATCCGTGCACGACCACGAGCGGGATGCCGGCACCGGCGACGGTGATGCCGACCGTGTGCCCGTCGGAGATCGTGATGCGGTGCCGCGCCAGGCGCGGGGCGGCCACGGGAACGCCGTCGCCGGGCACACCCTCGGGGACCGGGCCGGGAATCGGCTCGACGACGTGGCTCATCGCGGCCTCAGGAGTTCGCTCGACGCCTGGCAGTCGATGGCCAGCTGCGCGGTCAATTCCTCGATGGTGTCGAACTTCCGGTCGCCCCGGAGTCGGTGCTCGAAATGGACCCTCACGTCTTCACCGTACAGATCCCCCTCCCAATCGAGGCAGTGCACCTCGAGCAGAGATGCCGGCTGGTCGTCGTAGAAGGTCGGCCGGGTACCCAGGTAGATCGCGGACGGCAACCGCTCCCCCGTCGGTCGTTCGAGGTGACCGGCGTAGATGCCGTCGGACGGCAGCAGGATCTCGCTCCGGATGGCGACGTTGGCGGTCGGGAACCCGATGGTGCGGCCTCGTTTGTCGCCGTCGACGACGGGGCCCCGCATCTCGTGGGGGCGCCCGAGCATCGCGTTGGCGTCGTCGAGACGGCCCTCGACGAGCGCCCGACGGATCGCCGTCGACGACACCTGGAGCTCGGGACGGGCGTCGGTCCAGTCGAGGCCGACGAGATGGTGGCCGATGACCTCGAAGCCGAGCTCCGCGCCCATCTCCTGGAGCATCGCGACGTTGCCGGAACGTCGGTGTCCGAAGTGGAAGTCCTCGCCGACCACCACGACCTTCGCGCCGAGGCCCCCGACGAGCACGTCACGCACGAAGTGCTCCGCTGTTTCGCGGGCACGCTCCTCGTCGAAGTGCACGACGAGCGTTTGGTCGATGCCGGTCTCGCCGAGCCGCTCGAGCTTCTGGTCGAGGTCGCACAGGAGCAACGGCGCGCTCTCGGGGCGGAGCACCTGGGCGGGGTGGCGGTCGAACGTCACGACCGTGGTGGTGAGCCCGGCCGCTGCGGCCCGGTCGAGCACGGAACTGATCAGTGCCTGGTGGCCGAGGTGGACACCGTCGTAGAACCCGATGCTCACGACGCTGCCGGGACCCGGCGCGGCGAGCTCGGTGAGGTCTCTGGCGATGCGCATCGCGGCCGAACCTACCCGACCAGTACCACGACCGGCTTGACCCGACCGTCACCGAACGGTTCGTACATTGCCAGCAGCTCCCCGGTCGGCGACAGGATCGGCCACGGACCGGTGCCGGCGACGCCCAACGCGGCGCTGTCCAGCACGGCGCCGACACGGATCGCTGCTTCGGTCGCCTCGTCGACGCGGACGATCGGAAAGCCGCGAACCGCCTCCGCCATCGGGATCACCGTCACGTCCTCGAGGCTGGTCGCATCGGCGAGGGTGAACGCTCCGACCGACGTGCGGCGGAGCTTGCGCAGGTGCGCCCCACCGCCGAGGGCATGTCCGAGATCGGCGGCGAGGACCCGCACGTAGGTGCCCGACGAACAGTCGACGAACGCCCGGTAGACGAGCGGGTCGTCGGTCGGCTCGACGTCGTAGCGGTACACGGTGACCGGACGCGGCGGGCGATCGACCTCGATGCCCTTGCGCGCAAGTTCGTGGAGCCGCTTCCCGTCGATCTTGACCGCCGACACCATCGGCGGCACCTGTTGGATGTCGCCGGTGAACTGCGCCGTCGCGGCCGTCGCCTCGGCCGGATCGACAGTCATGTCGTAGGTCGCCGTGACCTCGCCGGCGGCGTCCAGCGTGTTCGTCTCGGTGCCGAACACGATCTCGCACTCGTAGGACTTCGGCAGCAACTGCAGGAACCGCAGCAGCTTCGTCGCCCGGCCGACCCCCAGGACCAGCACACCGGTCGCGTCGGGATCGAGCGTGCCGGAGTGCCCGACCTTGCGGGTTCCGAGGATGCCCCGGGCCTTCGCAACCACGTCGTGGCTCGTCCAGCCGGCGTCCTTGTCGACGATCGCTACCCCGTGGATGGGTCCGTCGCCGGAGTCCTTGCCCCTTCGTCCCACTATCGATGGCCTCGGTCGCTTCGCTGAGGCTCGCCGACGACTCCGTCGCCAGCTTCTAGCGCTTCGCTCCTCGGCATGAGATGGCCCATCAGCTCGGATCGGGGCGCGAGTCGCCCACCTGCGGACGCTGCGCCGCCGACGTCGCCGGGCCGTCCCCCGCCGGGGGCGGGGTGGGTGCGGCACCGGTGCCGTCGACGTCCTCGCCGGCGGGCAGGACCCGGTGGGCGATGATGTCGTCGATGCGGAGCGCCGCGGCGAGCACCTCGTCGGGCAGGAACACGATCTGTGGCGTCTTGCGGGCCCGAATGGCGCCGTTGACGACCCGTTGGATCGGCCAACGGATCTCGTCGAGTGATTCGGCGACCTCGTCGACGCGTCCCTCGGCCTCGGCGGTGAGGGCCGAGTAGAAGACCTTGGCGGTGTTGAGGTCGTTGTCGACGGTCACGCCGGTGACGGTGACCATGTCGACCCGCTCGTCGCCGAGCCGTTCGAGCTCGGTCGCGACGATCTCACGGATCGTCTCCGAGATGCGATCGGTGCGGTTGTACTGATGACGGGCCTGGGCCCGCTGGCGTGGGCGCCCCATGGAGACCACCCCTTCCTTCGTTCGAATCGTGGCCGCGCCCGGCCGCCGACGGCACCCACGGTGTGGGCACGGTCGGCGGCGGAACGGGACGAACAGGTGTACCAGGTCGGGAGGCCGGGCACGCCGGGATTAGGTCCGCGGGACCTCGACGAGATCGAAGGTCTCGATGATGTCGCCGTCGCGGAGGTCCTGGTAGTCGCTGAGACCGATACCGCACTCGAACCCGGCGGCCACTTCGCGGACATCGTCCTTGAATCGGCGCAGCGACTGGATCTCGCCCTTCCAGATGACCGTGCCTTCACGAATGAAGCGGACCTTGGAGTTGCGGCTGATCTTGCCGTTGAGCACGTAGCAGCCGGCGATCTTGCCGATCTTCGGCACCGAGAAGATCTCCCGGACCTCGGCGTCGCCGGTGACGACCTCTTCGTACTCCGGAGCGAGCATGCCGATCATGGCGGACTCGACGTCCTCGAGGAGCTTGTAGATGACCTCGTAGGTACGGATCTCGACGCCCTCGTTCTGGGCGAACTCCCGGACCCGGCGGTCGGGCCGGACGTTGAATCCGATGACAGTCGCATCGGAGGTCGCGGCCAGCTGGATGTCGGACTCGGTGATGCCACCGACGCCCCGGAGGACGAAGCCGATCTTGACCTCGGGACGCTCGAGCTTCTTGAGCGACTCGATGAGCGCTTCGAGCGAACCGCTGGTGTCGGCCTTCACGATCATGTTCAGCGTGGCAGCCTCGCCGCGCTGGATCTGATCGAAGATGTCCTCGAGGCGGGCGCCACCGGACATGACGCTCGAGTCGCGGCCGCGGCGGGCGTCACGCTGCCAGTGCTCGCGGGTCGAGGCGACCGACTTGGCCGTGCGCTCGTTGGGGGCGACCACGAAGTCGTCGCCGGAGTCGGCGACATCGCTGAGACCGAGGACCCGGACCGGTGTGGACGGGCCCGCTTCCTTGATCTGCTCGCCGTGGTCGTTGATGAGGGCGCGGATGCGGCCCCACGCCGGACCTGCGACCAGCGGGTCACCGACCTTGAGCATGCCGCGCTGCACGAGCACGGTGGCCACCGGACCACGACCGATGTCGAGGTGCGATTCGAGGACCACACCGGTGGCGCGACCCTCGTCCTTGGCACGGAGGTCTTCGACCTCGGCGACCAACAGGAGGCTGTCGAGCAGTTCATCGATGCCGATCTCCTGCAACGCCGACACCTGGCAGACGACGGTGTCGCCGCCCCAGGACTCGGGGACCAGACCGTGCTCGGAGAGCTGGCTGAGCACCTTGTCGACGTCGGCGCCCTCACGGTCGATCTTGTTGACCGCGACGACGATCGGGACCTCGGCCGCCTTGGCGTGCTGGATGGCCTCGATCGTCTGGGGCATCACGCCGTCGTCGGCCGCCACCACGAGGATGACGATGTCGGTGGCGTCGGCGCCACGGGCACGCATGGCGGTGAACGCCTCATGGCCCGGGGTGTCGAGGAAGGTGATCGGGTGACCGTTCTTGACGACCTGGTACGCACCGATGGCCTGCGTGATGCCGCCGGCCTCGCCGGCGACCACGTTGGCGTTGCGGATGCGGTCGAGCAGCTTGGTCTTGCCGTGGTCGACGT
>CALMLJ010000028.1 GCA_937868025.1 uncultured Acidimicrobiaceae bacterium | reverse complement strand
GTCACCGCCGAGGCGTCAGGCGACCACGCCGTGCACGTGCTCGTCGACGGCCTGCAATCCGACAGCTGGTACTGGTACCGCTTCGAGGCCGACGGTGTGGCGTCCCGCACCGGCCGGTTGCGTACCTCGCCGGCACCCGGTGCCACCGTCGACTCGATGCGATTCGCGTTCTCGAGCTGTCAGCAGCTCAACCCCAGTTGGTTCGTCGCTCACCGCGCCGCCGCTGCCGAACCCGACCTCGACTTCTTCATGCACCTGGGTGACTACGTCTACGTCAGCGACACCGGCACCCAGACGCTCGACGACTACCGCGACGTCTACCACCGCTGGCGTCGCGACCCGCTGCTGCGGGAGTTCCACGCCACCGTGCCCATGGTCGCCATGTGGGACGACGGCGAGTTCTACAACGGTGTCGACAAGTACGGCCCGCCCGCCCGACTCGCAGCGGGCCGGCAGGCGTGGTTCGAGAACATGCCGATCCTCAACGACGGCGCCGACACGACCTACCGCAACGTCGCGTGGGGCAGCCTCGCCGACATCCCGATGATCGACGTCCGATCCCACCGCGACCCGTATCTCGAGAGCGGCGACTTCACGCAGGGCACCGGGCTCACGGCGTACGACCCGAACCGCTCGCAGTTCGGGCCCGAGCAGTACCAGTGGCTGGTGGACACGCTGGCGAATTCGACCGCTGACTGGCGCATCGTCGGCAACGGCGTACCGATCAGCCCGTGGCGGCTCGTGAACCTCGAGTTCCTCCGTCCCTTCCGCGACGGCCTCCCGCCGAACGCCGGCATCTACATCCGCAGCGACGGGTGGGACGACTACATGGTCGAGCGCCGGGGGCTCCTCCAGGCGATCCTCGACGCCGGTGTCGACAACACGGTGTTCGCCACCGGCCAGACCCACATCGCCATCGCGTCCGAGCTGCGCACCGATCCCGATGCCGGCGGCCCGGTGGCGGCGTTCGAGTTCGTGTCGCAGTCGATGACCGCCGATCCCGACATCAAGAAGTCCTTGCTCGGCGGGTTGCCCTCCGAGGCGGCTTCGGCCGCGCTGCGGCTCGCCGAGAACTGGCTGATGGGCCAGAACCCCGGCATGCGCCACCTCAACTTCGAGCAGCAGGGCTACGTCGTCGTCGACGTCAACCCCGACGAGATGATCGTGACGTACCGCCACATCGATACGTACGACCCCGACGCCGAGGCGTGGACCGGAGCGACGTTCCGCGTGGCGAACGGTGGCCAGCACATCGAGGTGCTCCAGCACCGCAGCGACGCCGG
>CALMLJ010000027.1 GCA_937868025.1 uncultured Acidimicrobiaceae bacterium | reverse complement strand
GGCTGATGTACCACTCGGTGCCGAACGCCCGGGCGAACGCGTCGTCGGGCATCGCCAGGAAGAAGGCCTCGTCGGCGATCTGGCTACGGTGGCAGCGCATCGACGCCCGCTTCGAGTCGGTGAAGCCGGTGACGTCGACGGCGTGGGTGATGCGGGCCTCGTCGACACCGAAGTTCTGGGCGTCCTCGCCCTCGAGGTCGGGCATCTCGGCGCGCTGCTCCTCGGTCAGGTACTCGCTCGACTCCCGCATGCTCCGGATGATGTCGTCGCGGTTCATGGTCGCCTCGAACACACCGGGGGTACCAGCGAGCTCGGCGGCGCGGGCACCGACCCGGTGCACCTGGATGTGGTCGGGGTGCCCGTAGCCGCCGTTGTCGTCGTAGATCGTGAGCACGTCCGCCGCTTCCTCACGGAGGATGGCCGCCAGTCGCCCGGCCGCGGCTTCGACGTCGGCGCGCCAGAAGCAGTACGGGCCGTCGTTGCCGGGGGTGTCGATCATTCCGGAATCGACGTAGCCGAGGAACTCGACGCGGTCGGCGCCGAGCACGTCGGCCGACGCGTAGGTCTCGGCGATCCGGCGGAGGCCGAGCTGCTCGCCCTCGTCGAGGAACCCGTCGGGCACCTCGCCGAGTTCGCCGCGGGTCGCGAGCACCAACACGACCCGATGCCCGTCCGCTGCCACCTTGGCCATGGTGCCGCCCGTCTGGATGCACTCGTCGTCGGGATGGGCGTGGAAGAAGACAAACGTCGCCATCAGGCGACCGTACCCGACTCCCGCAGCGCGGCGATCCCGGCATCGTCCAGGCCGAGCCACTCCGACAGCACCTCGTCGGTGTGCTGGCCGGCGTGGGCCGGGGGCCGCTGCACCCCGCCCGGCGTCGCCGAGAAGCGTGGCGCCGGTGCCGGCTGGGTCACGCCGTCGAGCTCGATGAACGTCCCACGTTGCACGTTGTGGGGGTGGCGAGTCGCCTCGTCCATCGAGAGCACCGGAGCGAAGCACACGTCGGTGCCTTCCATGATGGCGCTCCACTCGTCGCGGGTCTTCGTGGCGAAGATCTCCGCCAGCTTCTCCTTCAACGGGCCCCACTGCGTCTTGTCCATCTGCGACGGCAGCTCCTCGCCCTCGAGGCCCGTGTAGCGGAGCAGCTCGGCGTAGAACTGGGGCTCGATCGACCCGATCGACACCCAGCGGCCGTCGGCACACCGGTAGGTGTCGTAGAAGTGGGCTCCCGTGTCGAGGAGGTTGGTTCCCGGCGCGTCGGAGTCCCAGATCCCCATGCCCTTGAACGCCCAGATCATCGACATGAGCGTCGCCGAGCCGTCGACCATCGCGGCGTCGACGACCTGTCCGGTGCCGCCGAGCTTGGCCGAGAGGATCGCGCACACCATGCCGTAGGCGAGGAACATGCCACCACCGCCGAAGTCGCCCACGAGGTTGATGGGCGGGGTCGGCTGGCCGCCCGCCCGGCTGAGCGTGTCGAGCACGCCGGCGAGCGCGATGTAGTTGATGTCGTGGCCGGCAGTCAGCGCGTACGGGCCGTCCTGGCCCCACCCGGTCATCCGCCCGAACGCGAGCTTCGGGTTACGTGCCAGCGCGACGTCGGGGCCGAACCCGAGGCGTTCGGCGACGCCCGGACGGAAGCCTTCGATGAGCCCATCGGCCCGCTCGACCAGCTGCAGGAGCGTCTCGACGCCCTCGGGCGACTTGAGGTCGAGCCCGATCGAACGCCGCCCACGGTTGAGCGTGTCGCCGGGCGGTAGGGCCGGATCGCCGCCGCGAACCTGCGCCGACCGGTCGACGCGGATCACGTCGGCGCCCATGTCGGCCAACATCATCGCCGCGAACGGACCCGGGCCGATGCCGGCCACCTCGACGATCTTCAACCCTGACAGCGGTCCCATGGCGATCCTGTTCCCCGGCCGCGGCCGGTCCTTCGTAGACGGATGGTGTGCGGCGGGCTCAGCCCGCGGTTTCGACGGCGGCGACGTGAGCGACGACGGCGTCGACGTACTGACTCCAGAACACCGGCGCCAGATCATGGCCCATGCCGTCGACCTCGAGGAACGTCGCCCCGGGGACGAGCTCGGCGGTGCGGCGCCCGCCCGAGATGTCGATCAGGGGGTCGCGGTTGCCGTGGATCACCAGCGTGGGCACGGTGAGCACCGCCAGCGCCTCGGCGCGGGGCGTCGCCAGCAGGACGGCTCCGACCTGCCGAGCGCCGGCAGCGGGGTCGTACGAGCGGTCGTAGTTGGACTCGGCCCGGATGCGGAGCGCCTCGGGATCGGTGACGGCGGGGTTGTTCTGCAGCACCTCGTACAGCCGGGCGGCCTTGGCGACGGCCTCGTCGCGGCCCGACGACGGCTGCGTCGACTCGATGATCTCAGCGAGGGCCGCCGGATCGGGTTGGCCCACACCCGGCTCGCCGGTCGTCGACTGGACCGAGATGAGGCTGCGCACCCGCTCGGGATGGGCGATCGCCATCGTCTGGGCGATCATGCCGCCGAGCGAACTCCCCCAGACGTGCGCCTGCTCGACACCGAGGTGGTCGAGGAGCCCGAGGACGTCGGCGGCCATGTCGTCGAGCGTGTACGACGTGCCGTCGGGCAGGTGGGTCGACAGACCGGCGTCGCGATTGTCGAACCGGACGACTCGCATCCCCCGATCGACGAAGGCGAGGCAGAACTCGTCGGGATAGTTGAGGAGTTGACCGCCGAGGCCTGCCATGAGGATCAGCGTCGGGTCTCCGGGAAGTCCGAAGTCGTCGTAGTAGATCTCGATCCCGTTGACGGCAGCGGTGGGCATGGGGACGCATCGTACTGACCCGCGCCCGGCGATGAGGTGTCCCTCGTTCACGATGCGTTACGTTCTTTCGATGCGTTTGAAACTTGCCCTTGTCGTCACTGGCCTCGCTCTCGCCATCACCGCCTGCTTCCCCGACCAGGGCGGGTCACCCACCCCGACGACCGTCCCGACCACGGCAGCTCCCACCACGACCACGAGCACCACGACGACCACGGCGCCGCTCCCGACGCTCACCTACACCGGCACCGCTGACAAGACGGCCGGCTGCTACTCCGGGCTGCTGGGCGACGACACCTTCGAGCAGTCGCTCGGCACCGATGGCTGGTGGCACTTCGGGTTCCAGGGCTGCACGTTGTTCTCCACCGAGACCGTGGCGCTGATCGACCCCGCCGGCGGGCCCACGGGCGATGCGTTCCAGGCGCCGACGGGCTACCAGTGCCGCTTCGAGATCGTCGACACGAGCGACGCCACGGGGTACGTCACCAACCAGATCGGCAACGTCGCCGACACCGGCGGCCTCATCTTCCTCGAGTCGTCCAGCTCGTGGTCGAGCCCGACCACCTGGAAGATCACCTGCATCCAGGCGTAGCCGTCCGTGGCGGTACTGTCGGCTGCATGGCCGACATCGTCTTCGGGGTGCACACCGGGCCGTCCAACACGACGACCGACGAGCTGATCTCGCTCTGGCAGCGCATCGAGGACGGCCCGTTCGACTGGATCAGCATCTGGGACCACTTCTACGGGGCCGACGGCACCTCGCCGGACAACCTCGAAGCGGTCGCGATGCACACGGCGCTCGCCATGACCACCACGCGGGTGACGTGCGGGTCGCTCGTGTACTGCGCCGGCTACCGTCACCCGGCCGTGCTCGCCAACGCCATGGCGACCATCGACCACCTGTCGGGCGGCCGCTGCGCGTTCGGCATCGGGGCCGGATGGGCGACCTTCGAGTACGCCGCGTACGGCATCCCCTACGACCGGGCGGGCGTCAGGCTCGACGTGATGGAGGAGTCGCTGCGCTGCGTCCAGGGCCTGCTCCACCACGGCGTCGACCATCGATTCGACTTCGCGGGACAGCACTTCACGATGACCGATGCCGCGTGCGTCCCGGCCCCGGTCCAACCGCACCTGCCCCTGTGGGTCGGTGGCGCCGGCGAACGGCGCACGCTTCCGATCGCGGCGAAGTACGCCGACGGCTGGAACGTGCCCTTCATCTCACCCGGCCAGTTCGCCCGCAAGAACGCCCTCCTCGACGAGCTGTGCGAACGCGAGGGACGGGACCCGTCGTCGGTCGCCCGGGCCGTGAACGTCGGCTATGCCGTCGATGCCGCGTCGATCGCGTCGCAGTTCGGTCCCCTCGCCGAGGCGCTGGCACCTGGCGTTCTCACCGGTTCGACCGACGAGATCGCCGAGGGAGTCGGCCGCTTCATCGACGCCGGAGCGACGCAGATCAACCTCGCGCTGCGGGCGCCGTTCTTCCTCGAGGCGATCGACGCGCTGGCCAACTACATCGAGTCCCGATAGCGCCGGCGTCAGCGCAGCTTGCGGCGCATCTCGACCTCGGCGACGCCGGGTCGACCCGGCACCACGTCGGCCGCACCCGTCGCGACGAATCCGCACCGCTCGTACAGGACGATCGCCGCTGCGTTGCCGACGACGACCCAGAGGTCCACCGCCGACAGACCCCGGTCGTCAGCCCACGCGACCGCCGCCTCGACGAGCCGCGCGCCGAGGCCGGATCGACGCGCCGCCGGGCGGACCCACATCCCCCACATCATCGCCGCACCCCCGTCCTCGACCTCGCCGATACCGACCATCCCTGCCGGGTCGGGGGCATCGTCGACGACGATCGCCCCGGGCCGTCCCTGATAGTCGGTGAGCCGGCCCGCGAACGTGGCGTCGTCGAACGCGGCCTCGCGTTCATGGGTCGAGCAGAAGGCCATCGGATCGGTGCGGAGCGCCTCCAACCGGATGCTCCGGTACGTGGTCACGTCGTCGGGGCCGAGCACGCGCGTCGTCATGGACGGGACCGTAGCGAGGTACCCCGACGCGGTTCGGCGAATATCCGTCCCTGCACCCCGGGTAGCCTCGATCCGGTGGACATCAGGGCGTGGGCACCGGGGCGGGTCAACCTGATCGGCGAGCACACCGACTATTCCGGCGGCCTGGTGTTCCCGATGGCCATCCAGCTCGGCACGACCGTCGAGGGCGACCTCCTCGACGGGGAGATCCGCCTGCGGTCCGACGACCAGCCCGACCCGGTGCACCTCACGCTGCCGGTCGTCGACCCCGCCGCGGTGACACCCCGCTGGGGACGGTACGTGGCGGGCGTGGCGTCCGAACTGGCCGTCGAGACCGGGCTCGACGGTCGAGTGTCCTCGGATCTCCCGGCAGGTGCCGGGCTCTCGTCGTCCGCAGCGCTCGAGGTGGCCGTGGCCCTCGCGCTCGGCGCTGCCGACGAGTACTCCCCCGACGCGATCGCGGCGGTCGCTCAGCGAGCCGAGTTCGCCGCCACGGGCGTGCCGTGCGGGATCATGGACCAGTTGGCGTCGGCGCGGGGCGTCGCCGGCCACGCCCTTCGGATCGACTGCACGACGTTCGAGGTCACCGCCGTGCCGGTCGGTGACGACGTCGCCGTGGTGGTGATCCACTCGGGGCAGGAGCGTCAGCTCGCCGATTCGGCCTACGCCGAGCGTCGGGCTCAGTGCGAGGCGGCCGCCGCGGTCGTCGGGCCGCTGCGGCAGGCAACCCTCGAATCGCTCGACGCCATCGACGACCCCGTCGTAGCCCGGCGGGCCCGACACGTGATCTCCGAGAACGAACGCGTCGACGAGTTCGCGGCTGCGCTCGCCGCTGGCGATCACGCCGCCGCGGGCGCGGCCATGCTCGCCAGCCACACGAGCCTCAGCGACGACTTCGACGTCTCGACGCCGGTGCTCGACGAACTCGTCGAGCACCTGCGGAGCGTGGACGGGGTCTACGGCGCCCGACTCACGGGAGCGGGGTTCGGCGGCTGCGTCGTCGCGCTGTGCCGCCCCGGCGTCGACCCGACCCCGCCGTCGCGGCGCGGCTGGGTCGTCCGCCCGTCCGCTGGCGCGCACCTGCGCTGATCACGCCGGTGCGCCCGAGCGCCACGCCAGCCGTCAGCCGTCAGCCGTCAGCCGTCAGCCGTGGAGGGTCATCGTCCAGTACTCCGGGTCGGCGACGATGTCGTCCTCGTCGAATCGGAGTGGCCGAAGGCGTTTCGCCGAGAAGTCGCGCATCTGATCGGCGTGATGCTCCGACGCGGCGTCGCCGGACTGGCCGTAGGTGAGGAGGCCGCGGCCGACCGGCCCGTCATCGTCGAACCCGACGACCATGAGCGTCGACGCTCCGTAGGTGATCGGGTAGCCGCCGACCCGCAGGCCGGTGACCTCGGTGCGCCCGGGGATCGGGTCGCCCGCCGGAACCTCGGGCTCGAGGTCGCTCCGCTGGAAGGCACCGTACGGGGCGACGACGTTGATGATTCCTTCGACCTCGTTGGCCCCGTGGAGTGCGATGCGTTCGCCACTGCGGTCGACGTACTGCACGTCGCCGAGCACCGCGTCGTAGGCGACCCCGGCGCGGTCGAGGGCCACGAGCGCGTCCACCATCCGTGTGACGATCGGGTCGGTGCCCGACTCGGGGGCCGGAGCGAGGCCACTCGGCGTGAGCGTCGCTCGTTCCGGGTCGAACGGCTCGGCGTAGAGGGGACCCGCCTTTCGGAGGTCGTCGTTCGAGAAGCCGCCGAGGAACTCCCGCCACACGACCGCACCGACCGACGTCAGGTCGAAGGCCCGGTCCCACGCTGCAAGCAGGTCGGCGATTGCGCCCAGATCGAACGCCGAGCTTCCACGCTCGACGACACCGGCGGAGCGGCAGCGGTCGACCACCCCGTCGAGCAGCTGCTCGGCGAGCAGCGACCGGTTGTCGAGGAGGGCGCGCTCGAGGTCGTCGCGGGTCCAACGGCCCTCGGGACCACTGGGCCCGGTCGGCGCTGCACCGGACAGCACCGTGGCGTTCATCCGGGTGCGCGGCGACAGGGGGCGCCCGTACAGACCCGCCAGCACCGGGCCCCGGTCGACGCGGAGCTCGGGATGCGCCACCCAGTAGGGGTCGTTGGAGTTGAACGCGACGGTGTCGGTGGTCAGTTCCGGAAGGCGGTCGGGGGGAACGGCGCCGGGCTGGCGGGCACCGGCATCGATCCACTCGGTCGTCGGGTCGGACCCGTTGAGCAGCGCAACCCGCTGGCTGAAGAACAATGCCGTGAGCGGGTCCTCGTCGACTGCACGGTCGAACGCGTGGGAGACCTCGTCGCTGAGGTTGGGGGTCGGCGACGCGTCGCAATACCAGACGTCACCGTGGCGATCGGCGGCGATCACGTTCACCCACGGCAGGCCTTGGTGTTCGTGGACGGCGGCGCGCAGGTCGCCGACGCTCGTGGCTCGGTCCATCGCCAGGTACTGGCCCAGGAATCGGTCGTTGCCGTCGTTGACGTCGCGCAGCGCGAACCCGGCGGTCTCGGACCAGCCGAGCAGCGGGATGTCCACCATCGGTCCGTGGTGGGTCGACCACAGCGTCCGGTGGACCGAGCCGATCGCGTCGTCCTCGCCGAGCACGGCAACGCTGACGTCTCGTGATGTCATCGACCGGACCTCGTCGCCGTAGCGGTACGAGGTGGGGTCACCGGGGACGAGGTCGAGTTGGTAGACGACGAAACGGTGTCCGGCGCTGAAGGTGTGCGTCCAGGCGACGTCGCGGTTGAAGCCGATGTGCACGGCGGGCGCGCCGACGAGGGAGACGCCGTAGACGTCGAGCTCTCCGGGCACGGTCAGGTGGCACTCCCAGAAACGGCCGTCGCCGTACCAGGGGAAGTGGGGGTTGGCCACGACGATGCCTCGACCGTTGTCGGTCACGGCTCGGCCCAGCGCCCATCCGTTGCTGCCGGGGCGGTCGTCGGGTACGAGCGGGTCGGTCGGGGTCGACGTCGGATCGTCGGTCGCCCCCGGGGCGCGGGCCGAGCCCAGGAACTGGGCGAGGTTGCGGCCGGACGCCATGAGTGCAGCGTCGGCGAACAACCCGAACAGGTCGAGCGTCGAGACGGGTCGCACCCACTCGGCGTCGCGGCACCACTCCGGAAGGGCGGCGGTCCCGTGCTCCTCGAGCCAGCGGTTGATGCCGGCGCCGTAGGCCTCGACCACCGCGACGACCTCGGGAGGTTGGGTGGCGGCCATGCGCTCCGCCCACGAGGCGACGTCGAGGGCGAGATAGCCGAGGTCGGAGTTCAGGTGGCGGTCACCCTCGCCCCGTCCGAAGAATCGGGCCCGCTCGCTGCGCACCTTGAGCACCTGGTCGGCGATCGTGGGCAGGTGGTCCGCCGCGCACGCGTACCCCTGCCCGAAGACGACGTCGGGGATGCTCGCTCCCCGGATGTGGGCGACACCGTGGGTGGTGCGGCGGATCTCTGCGGTGTAGCGGTGCGTTCCAACGGCGGTCATGCCGAGAACGTAGTTCTCGT